>PHAD01000033.1 GCA_002841595.1 Firmicutes bacterium HGW-Firmicutes-12 | reverse complement strand
ACGTTGATCTTAAAATTGAGGGGTTTACCGGCAAGAGGATGATTCAAATCAAGCATAACAATATCATCTTTGATTTCTTTTACTGTCGCAGGAATAATATATCCATCTGGAGTTTGTAATACAATTTGTATTCCTGCTTCGAGTTTACCTTCACCCTCTGGAAATTGGGCCTTCGGGACTGGTTTTATCATATCGGCTTTATATTCACCATATGCATTTTCTGGAGTGAGGTGAAATGATTTTTCTTCACCCACGGACATTCCAACAACGGCATCATCAAATCCTTTGATCATATCACCCGCACCTACTACAAACCCAAGAGGGGTGCCATGTTGTTTTGATGAATCAAATTCTTCACCATCGTCAAAGGTGCCCACGTAATCTATCTTTACAAATTTACCGCTTTCGACTTTCATGCTATTAACCTTCTTTTTCAAAACGTTAGAAAAAAAAATATCTCTTTACTAAAAAGGAGTTCCATTTTTAAAAAAAAGAGAATTCATATCTTGAAGAGATACCTCAAAGTGTCTTAAAAACATATAACCTTAGTCCTTATAAAGTGGAAAGGAGAGGTTTTGCCTGGTATATAGAGAGTAATGATAAAAGTATAGATATAAGAAAACAAGAAGGTGATAGTTTAAGGCTAATAACTGCGCTGGAATGGTCAAAATATATATCAGGTAAAAGAAAAGGAATTGTACCAGAGATCGTACAAACCACAGATAAGCAAGATTATGTAGTAATTGACAATAGTTTGTATTATGCAACTTTACATCTACCTAACGAGGAATTTAAATCAGATAATCAGACGCATCTTTTGTACGCCATCAATAGCTTGGCTCATATACACCGTTTGAGCTGTGAATTCGAAGTTAAGTTAGCTGTGGATACAGAAACAATCCTTTGGCCAAGAATTATCCAAGAGAAATTAGCTAGTTTGATATGGTGTTATAACAGGTTTAAGGAACATAGAAAAAAAACAGATTTTGAAAGAATATTCTTAGAAAACTTTTCTTTTATTTATGACCAGGGTCAAGAATGTCTCGAGAATATGATTATGGGTGGCTACAATGTAAGAATACAGGAAAGGTCCCAAATACTAATAAATTCTTTTTTGAAACAGAACTTAGCTGTCGTTAATAATGAATTAATATTCTTAGATCTTTGTAGGTGGACGTTGGGACCGGTAATAATGGATATAATACTTTTCCTTAATAGTTTTCTATCTAAGCATAAATGGGATGTTGTTTTATTTAGGAAGCTATTAAATACATATGAAGAACACAATAGCTTAAATCAACAGGATAAACACTTTCTTTTGGGGCTGCTAAGATTCCCCTATCGATTATGGTTGTATGCCTACCAGTATAATAATCATGTGCAAAGTGTTCCTGAATTGACTCAAAAGCTTGAGCTATATATGTATGAGAGTTACTATCGTGACAGATGTTTAGATGATATGGATAGTTGGCTATGGGGGGATGAAAATGAGAAACCCAATAGATAATGGAGTTTTAGAATTAGAGAAACCGGGATATCCTTGGCAGATTATTGAGGGTCATGGAGTTACGTGGTTAATCTTGCGGCAAAAAGTAAAAATTGAAAAGAAAATTAACGAATTAACAGGGGTTAATTTGGATAATTTCAATTGGAGAGTTAAAAATATATGCAGCGATGAGCACTGCATTCTTGGTGACGTTGCTTTAACGGCAAAATATAGGGCAACTGATATAGATACTGAAGAGATTGGGTTTATCGAAGAAGGAGAAGCTGAAGAGTGTGGAAGGGAGCTATTTACTAAACCTAGTAAGAATATAAATGAAATAATAAAAGCAGAGACAAAATGGGGTAGGGAAGAAGGGGCAGAAACCAGTATTTTTCCAAGCCTGCTAATAGATAAAATAACCTGCAAAAAAAGAGAAGTAAATGAACCTATTGCCGGGGAATGCTACTGGAGATTAGAGTTACCCTGGCAAGTAAAACTGTTGGGATCGGGTAAAATTAAAGAACCAAGAATTGAGAAAATTCACTTGGGTCAAATTGGTTTGAGCACACTCTTGTTTGAAGTTCTACTGAAGTTCGATATAGAGGATACAATCCCGAGCAATGAATCAAGAGGCCTAAACCATCTGTTTCCTTTACGGGGTGAAAAAATTCTTAATATAGAGGACGACACTATTTTGGAGGTAATGGAAGTAATTCAGCAAAGGGGATTTTATAGTGGATTAGTAGATAGCGAAGCGAAGAGTTTGACGATTAAGAACGAAATGAAAACTTCAATTATTTATGTTAGTTCACAAGCAGGTGGAGAAAGATTTATGGTGGCATCGTGTTTTGATCACGAGGAAAATAAAATTATTGGGTTATCATCATTTTCTATTCCTCCAATTGGATATTATTTGTCTAAACACGATTTAAAGGTTAATAAGATAGATATGAAGAAGATTATTTGCAGATATGAGCAATGGTGTGGAATGTTGTATGAGTATTTAGAAGATGATATTGACTCAAATAATTCTCACGAAAAATTAGATGCTAATTATAGTGCTAGTTCTAGACAACTTGAAGCACCGATCACAATTATTCGAAAAAAACCAGGAGAAAGATGGATGAAGAAATCTGGTTCTGCAAAATCTGAAATAATGACTGAAAAATTAGTTATAACAATTAAAAAATAAAAATGTGTCGGAAAAAAATGCCCTTAAGCAGACAGGTTATGTCAAATTATACCATATAGATAATGTATAATACTACTTAGTTCAGTTTAAGGATGGTATATGAACATGTTGAAACTGTCGCTAGCTAGACCTTTTCGGTATTTCGGTTTTCTAAGACACTCTTTTCGTTTTTGGGCTAATACTGGGGCTATAGCAGTTCTGAGTTTCCTTTTGGCAAAAGCAGCGCTGATGGGTGAATTATATCCTTTTGGGACGAGCTTCCTAGCGGGTGTGTGTATAGTTCGTCCTGGTTTGCGGCTAGCTGCTTTAGCGGGTGTTCTGATGGGGACGGCCTTAGAAACGACCGGATGGGAATCTACAAGTTATATTCTCAGCATCTTTCTAATCTATATAGTTTTAAGTAGAAGAAATAAAGAAGAAAATCACTGGCTTCTAGTTCCTTGCCTAGTAGCTGCAGTTCAGCTCTTGGTTCGCGGGACGATAGTTTTTTTCACGGCAAATGAAATATATCAGTGGGTTGGGGTTTTATTTGAGAGCTTCTTTACGGGTATTCTGACGCTTGTAGTTCTGTCAGGGCTACAAGCTTATCCTAGGATTAGGAGAGGTGAAAGCTTAAACCCTGAGGAGAGGACAAGCCTGGGTTTAATTATTATGGGAGCCCTAATAGGAGTCGCCCAAGTAGAATATTTCGGGATAGGGTTCCAGAGTGTGTTAAGCCGTTTGCTTATACTTTGGGGCGCGTTTTTAGGAGGGCCTGGAGGTGGAGCTGCAGTTGGTGTGGGAGTAGGATTAGTTCCGAGCATTCAGGGAACAATATCTACCGGACCTATTGCAATATACGGGTTGGCGGGGATGTTAGGAGGTATGTTTAATAATTTCAAGAAAACTGGTGTAGTTATTGGTTTTATGTTATCCGTTTTGTTTATGTCACTATTTTTCGCGGAACAGATATTTATTGAACAGGCTATACGTGAAACGGTCTTAGCTATCATATTATTCTATATTTTTAAAATACCTGAAATGAAGTTTGATATGGTCAAAACCATACCGGAAGTAAATATAAAACGAGAAAACAATCTTGAAATTATAGATAAACTAAAGAGAATGGCGCATGTATTTTATGAATTGGGAAAAACGTTTCATATTAATAAGGAAGAAGTCAACAAAGAAGAAGTAAACAAAGAGGATTTAAATGAGGTTTTTAATAAAGTGGCTACTAGAGTATGCGAAGGTTGTAGCTTGCACCGAGTATGTTGGGAACAGGATTTCTATAAGACTTATCGTGCTATATTAGATGCTTGTACACACCTAGAAAAAGAGGGTATTATCAATGAAAAGCAATTTGGTACAAGTCTTAAAAGAAGATGCATGCGTTTGCGTGAGTTGCGTATAGCTCTTAACTCGGAAGTGGAGCATTTGAAACTAATTAATTCATATCAAAAACAGATAGCTGGTTGTCGCGATATGGTGTATAACCAATTAATTAATCTGGCTAAGGTTATAGAGGACTTTTCTGGTGATATTAATAAAGAAATATTTAATAAGGGAAAGCCCAATGAATTACTAAAGAAAAAGCTTGAGGAGAAAGGTATTCTTATTAATGACATTCAAATGGTGGATCTAGGTAATGGAGAAATGGAAATTGTAGTATCTCAAGATAGCTGTCGGGAAAAGGATTGGTGTAAAACAATGGTAGCGCCCAATATCTCGCAAATAACGGGTAGGAACTATAGGATTAAGAGTGCTGTTTGTAGATATGGAGATAATAAAGGTTGTACCTATCGATTAATTCCAGGTAGCTGCTATAATGTGCGCGTGGGACAAGCGCTGTGTCCAAAAGATGGACAGAAGGTCTCAGGTGATATTTGCGCAGCGTTTGCATTATCCGAACAGCGGTTTGCTTTAGTTATGAGTGATGGGATGGGCACCGGGAAGGAAGCCCATATTGAGAGTGATATAGCAGTCAATCTTTTAGAAAAGCTTTTAATGGCAGGGTTTTCTTCGGAAACAGCAGTAAACACTATAAATACTGTATTATTCTTACGATCTGGGAAGGAGAGTTTTGTTACATTAGATTTAGCTTTAATAAATAGGGTCAATGGATATGCCGATTTTGTAAAAATTGGCGGCGCTCCATCGCTAATTAGCACAGCTAATGGCTTGAGTGTAGTGCAAGCCCAGTCACCACCAGCTGGGATTTTAGATAAAATTGAAATGCAGACCTTTCAACATCTACTTAGACCTAGTAATGTTATTATTATGATGAGTGATGGAGTCTGGGAAGCTATTAATAATGCAGGAGGACCTGCAGGATGGTTTGAGGATGTACTGCGAAGAATGGACTTAGATAATCCACAGCAGATTGCTGATAATATTTTATATTTAGCAAAAAAGGCTTCTGCAGAAAAAACTAATGATGATATGTGTGTACAGGTTGCAAAAATAGAAGTTCAGGAGATTGCTTGAAATTAATTTTTGCAAAAATCGTAAAAAGGGAATCCTTTTAGAAGGAGTCCCTTTTCTTTTGTAGAAAAATACTTACTGCTAAGCTTCTTTTAAGAAAGGATAGGAGTATGGAAACGATTTATGACAAGGTCGTATTGACAATAAAACAATATAACATGATTGAACCTGATGAATTAGTGATTGTAGGAGTCTCTGGTGGGCCCGATTCTATTGCTATGCTTCATATTTTAGCGCGTTTACAGAAAGGAATTGGTTTTAAGCTGCATGTAGCGCATCTGGATCATTCCTTCCGAGGTAAACAGGCGGAAGATGAGGCAATATGGGTTAAGAGTATTGCAGAAAGCTGGGGGATTACTTGTACATTAGCAAAACAAGATGTAAGTGCCCTGGCAAAGGAAAAGAGAATATCGACTCAGGATGCAGGGCATTTGGCAAGAAAGGATTTCTTTTTAAGCCTCCTAGAAAAAATGGGGGCACAAAAGTTAGCCCTTGGACATCAAGCTAATGATCAGGCTGAAACCATGCTAATGCATTTTCTGACGGGAGCAGGTTCTGAGGGGCTAAGTGGTATACTTCCTAGACAAGGTCCGTTTATTCGGCCATTGTTGTTTGTGGAGCGGGCAGAAATCGAAAAATACTGCCTTGATCACAATCTAGACCCTCGGCGGGATCCGAGCAATGAAAAAGATATATATTTGCGCAATAAAATTCGCAATCAGCTTCTTCCTTGGCTTACCGAGAACATCAATCCTAACCTAATTAACACATTGAATAGAACATCGCAGATATTTTTGTTTCAGGAGCAATACCTGCAAGCAAAGACAAATAAGGCAGCTTTGAAGTGTATTTTGCAAGAAGAACAAGGGACCAAAATAATTCTTGAAAGCTTTTCTAAATTACCACTTGCCTTACAAAGACGTTTAATTCGTAGTGCTTACCAAACGGTGGGTAAAAAGCAGGGTATACAATTTAAACATGTTGAAGAAGTGCGGGAGTTACTTTTAAATAAGCAGGTTGGTAAGGTCCTTCATTTACCTGATGACATTAAGGTCATCAAGGAATATGAATCAGTTGTATTCTATCGAGGTGATAGACATGAATACAATGTTGCTATCAAGAAGCGAGTTATCACTGTTCCAGGTGACATTGCAATCCCTGAAATAGGGCAGATTATAAAAACAGGTTACACTGACCGATTACCGGAGGAGATCCCTAAAAACGAGGTTTATCTTCCTTGGGAAGAATTTAGTCCACCTTTGTACGTTCGTTCTCGTTTAGAAGGAGACAAGTTTTCACCTTATGGTTATAATAAAAGCAGAAAATTAAAAGAGTACTTTATTGATAAGAAAATACCGCGTAAAATAAGAGATAGTATTCCAGTGATCACAGATCAAAAAGGAATAATGTGGATAGCAGGAATGGATTTTGGGATGCGAGTTAATAAGAAAAGTAGATTAAATAAATATGTTGTTATTAAAATAGAAAAGGAGCATTAGAATAATTCTTAATTAAATTGAAAAAAACCATGGAATATGGTAAAGTATATTAATGTTTCCGGTACTTGACATATGTTTTAAAGTGAAGTATCTGAAAGGAGGAAACTTGTGAATCGCGTTTTGAAAAACCTAGCAATTTATTTGCTAATAGTTATGATTGCAGTATCAATATTTTATAACCTAAATGTTCCAACAGAAGTAAATGATCCCTTCGAAAATGATTATGTCTCTTTTTATAAAGCCTTGGAAGGCGGTCAGATTCAAAGCGTAAAGATAATCCAGCAGGATTATACACGCGAGATCTCTGGTACTTTGAAAAACAGCGGACAAACATTTAAGCTTAATGGTCCTCCTAATGATGAGAAATTAATTGATTTGATTAAATCCAAGGAGATACTCTTTAATCATGAACCTGCGCCAAAACCACCTTGGTGGACCGGCGTTATAAGCACCTTCCTTCCTATTCTTTTTTTAGTAGGTGTTATGTTTTTCATGATGCAGCAATCGCAAGGTGGCGGCAGTCGCGTTATGCAGTTTGGTAAGAGTAGGGCACGTCTCCATACAGATGATAAGAAACGTATAACCTTTGCTGATGTGGCAGGAACAGACGAAGCTAAGGAAGAACTTGAAGAGGTAGTAGAGTTCTTAAAACAACCCAAGAAATTTACGGAGCTAGGTGCCAAAATACCTAAAGGGGTACTTCTATTTGGTGCACCCGGAACAGGGAAAACCTTATTGGCTAGAGCTGTAGCTGGAGAGGCTGCTGTTCCTTTCTTTAGCATCAGCGGTTCTGATTTTGTAGAAATGTTTGTAGGTGTAGGAGCTTCGCGTGTCCGTGACTTGTTTGAACAAGCAAAGAAAAACTCACCCTGCATAGTTTTTATTGATGAGATTGATGCAGTGGGACGACAGCGTGGAGCTGGTCTTGGTGGAGGACATGATGAACGGGAGCAAACACTCAACCAGTTGTTGGTAGAAATGGATGGGTTCAGTGTTAACGAGGGAATAATCATTATAGCGGCTACAAACCGTCCCGATATTTTAGACCCAGCCTTATTGCGACCGGGAAGGTTTGATAGACAGATTATTGTTGATATTCCTGATGTGAAGGGAAGAAAGGAAATACTAGCTGTTCATTCCAAAGGGAAACCTTTAGAGGACGATATCAGTTTAGATGTTCTGGCTCGAAGAACTCCTGGTTTTACAGGAGCTGACTTAGCCAATCTCTTTAATGAAGCGGCTTTATTAGCCGCACGACGCGATAAGAAGAAAATAAGTATGGATGAGCTAGAAGACTCAATTGAGCGGGTAATAGCGGGCCCTGAGAAGAAATCAAGAAGCATAAGCGATTTTGAGAAGAAGCTTGTCTCCTATCATGAGGCCGGGCATGCGCTGGTAGCAGAGCTCCTCCCGCATACTGACCCTCTGCATAAGGTTTCGATTATACCCAGGGGTAGGGCGGGTGGCTATACTCTGTTACTACCCAAAGAAGACCGGCGTTATATGACCAGGTCTCATCTGGTCAACCAAATTACTATGTTGTTGGGTGGACGTGTTGCCGAGAAATTGTTTCTAGGTGAAATTAGTACAGGTGCCCAAAATGATCTGGAAAGAGCTACTGAACTGGTAAGAAAAATGATTACTGAATTTGGAATGTCAGATGAACTTGGTCCCTTAACTTTTGGACGAAAGCAGGAACAGGTGTTCTTGGGACGTGATATTTCAAGAGATAGAAATTATTCAGAAGCGGTAGCCTATTCTATAGATAAAGAAGCCCGACATATTATTGATGGATGTTTCAAGGAAGCAGAGAGATTGCTGAAAGAGAATAGCGATACTTTGCATATGATAGCCAAAACCTTAATGGAAAAAGAGACTATTGAAGCACAGGAATTTGCGGCCTTATTAGAACAAGCAGGCTTGAAAAAGCCGGAACACGAGAATAATATAAAAGAATCTTGAGCGGGAGGCAAAAGATGGAACGCACTTTTGTAATGATTAAGCCTGATGGCGTTCAGCGTGGTCTCGCAACTAGGATTATGGGAGCAATTGAAGGAAAAGGTTACAAATTAGTTGCTCTCAAAATGATTAAGCTTTCGCTAGATATGGCCAAGAAGCATTATGCTGAGCATATTGGCAAACCATTCTACAACAGTTTAATTGAGTTTATAACATCTGGACCAGTGATAGCCATGGTTTGGCAGGGGCCCGATGTTATAAAAGGAATCAGAAACTTGATGGGATCAACAAATCCACTTGATGCCCAACCCGGTTCTTTGCGTGGGAATTACGGTGTTGATATTAGTCATAATCTGGTTCATGGCTCAGACTCAATTGAAAGTGCCAAACGTGAAATAGAAATATATTTTCAATCAAATGAGCTTATCGAGTACCCGCGTGATATTGAGAAGTGGATATGGTAAAAAGAGAAAATATGAGGGTACTGCTATTGCAGTACCCTGTTTTTAAAGTTATATGATTATGATTATGGTTTAAGGAGGTAAATTCAATGGAGATTTCTTTAAAACCAGGGATGACTTGTGAGAAAACCGAAATTGTTACAGAAAATAATACTGCTATAAAATATGGAAGTGGCTCGGTAAATGTATATGCAACCCCGGCTATGGTAGGGCTGATGGAAAATGCTTCTTTTAGTTGCGTCGATTTGCATCTTCCAGCGGGTTATCTTACCGTAGGCACTTTTGTGGATGTAAAACACCTAACAGCAACGCCTGTGGGTATGAAAGTGACAGCTAAGGTAGAATTAGTCCTCGTGGAAGGTAAGCGATTAGAATTTAAAGTAGAAGCCTATGATGAAAAGGAAAAAATAGGTGAAGGCACGCACGGAAGATATATTATCAATCAAAATAAATTCATGTCAAAGACTGAAGAAAAAGGAAAGTAGCTTTAATTTCACCTGTAAGCACGCATATAAGTGAAATTAATAAATCGCAACATTGTGTTGGAAAAAAAGAATTAGGAGTGTGTATTTTTGAAAAGTGACATTCAAATAGCTCAGGAAGCTGTCATGCTTCCTGTAATAGATATTGCTCGGATGCTAGGAATTGAAGATGAAGATATTGAACTATATGGGAAGTATAAGGCAAAACTCTCTTTGTCTTTGTGGAAGAAGCTTAAAAAGCGTCCCGATGGCAAATTGGTTCTTGTTACTGCAATAACACCGACTCCTGCTGGAGAAGGGAAAACGACCACTACGGTTGGACTGGGACAAGCACTTAATCGCTTAGGTAAAAAGGCAATAATCGCTTTGCGTGAACCCTCTTTAGGCCCTAGTTTTGGGGTTAAAGGAGGAGCAGCAGGCGGAGGCTACAGTCAGGTAGTGCCGATGGAGGATATTAACCTTCATTTTACTGGGGACATACATGCTATTACAGCGGCCCATAATCTCTTGGCAGCCATGCTTGATAATCACATGCATCATGGTAATGAACTTGATATAGACACCAGGCAAATTGTTTTGCGTAGAGTAATGGACCTTAATGAGCGTGCTTTAAGGAAAGTGGTAATAGGCTTAGGCGGAAAAGTAGATGGTATACCTCGCGAAAGTGGCTTCGATATCACTGTAGCCTCAGAAGTTATGGCCTGTTTATGCTTGGCTGAAGATTTAATGGACTTAAAACAGCGACTTGGGCGAATTGTAGTAGCTTATAATTATAAAGGAGCACCGGTTACGGCTGAAGATCTGAAGGCTCATGGTGCGATGACTTTGCTTTTGAAAGATGCGATAAAACCTAATCTAGTGCAGACATTAGAGAATACCCCTGCCCTTGTGCACGGTGGACCCTTTGCAAACATTGCTCACGGTGCTAATAGCATTATGGCTAGTAAAATGGCACTCAAATTAGGAGATATACTTGTCACTGAAGCTGGATTCGGTGCTGATTTGGGTGCAGAGAAGTTTTTCAACCTGGTTAGCCCTTATGCAGGCTTCAAACCAGATGCTGCAGTTTTAGTAGCCACGATAAGGGCGTTAAAAATGCATGGAGGACTTCCGAAGTCTGGTCTAACTAACCCTGATATAGTCTCGTTAAAGAGTGGCCTTAGTAATTTAGAAAAACATATCGAAAACATTCGAAAGTTTGGAGTACCAGTATTGGTAGCGCTTAATCATTTTCCCAGTGATACTGCAGAGGAAATTGAAATGGTTATGAGCCATTGCCGGGAGATGGGAGTAGCAATCGCACTGTCTAGGGTGTTTTCTGAGGGTGGAATAGGCGGCGAAGAATTAGCTAAAGAACTTTTGAATATTCTGGAACAGAAAACTGGGAACTATCATCCTCTTTATGACTGGAATCAATCTTTGAAAGCCAAAATAGAGATTATTGCAAAAGAGATATATGGAGCCGCTGGTGTTTCTTATAGTAGGGAAGCAGAACAAGCAATCAAGAGATATGAAGGACTAGGTTATGGCGAACTGCCTATATGTATGGCTAAAACACAGTATTCATTTTCGGATGATCCTGTTAAATTGGGTAGACCTGTTGGATTTAACTTAAGCATAAAAGAATTAAGGCTTTCGGCAGGAGCTGGCTTTGTGGTTGCTCTAGCTGGCTCAATCATGACAATGCCTGGTTTGCCTAAAATGCCGGCTGCTATAGATATTGATATTGATGCTGATGGCAGAATAACAGGTCTTTTCTAAAAAAGTATAATTATAGAATAGGGGTGAAATAGTTGCGTGGACCCTATTTAATGGAGCTTGATAACAGGGAAAAAGCGAGACATATATTTCAAGAAATCGGCCCAGATGCCATGGGACTTGAAATAATGCTAGAAAAAGAGCGGATTTATCCGCTATACTTGCGAGAAGTAAAAAGTCCAGCGGCCACTATACTAAAACAAAGCATGCTTTCCGTAGGAGGCGAAGCCGTAGTTGGTCGTTGGGTTGTAAACTTGGGGGCAGAGGTAACCAATGTGCTACTTTTAGGTACACTAAAACAGTACAAGGGCCTTTGTTCTAAGCTACCCTACCAGCCTTGGGGATTGAAAAAGCTTGGGGAAGATATAAAGTCTATATTTCAAGGGCTCAAAAGCAAAAAACAGGTTGTTTGGAAATGGCCAGGAAAGCAGCTCGTTATGGGAGAAAAAGTATGTATAATGGGCATTTTGAATATAACCCCAGATTCCTTTTCAGACGGTGGCCTGTACTTAAATCCACAAAAAGCGTTGGAGCATGCTCGCCAAATGGTAGAGGATGGAGCTGATATTATTGATGTGGGCGCTGAATCAACCAGACCTGGCTCGCAACCGATATCTTGTGACGATGAATTGAACAGGGTGTTGCCTGTATTGGAACTTTTACGTAAAGAAATACCTGTGCCAATTTCTTTAGATTCTTATAGGGCGCGGACAGCCAAAGAGGCTTTATCTCTTGGGGTAGAAATCATAAATGATGTAGGCGGCGGTAAAAAAGACCCTGAAATGGCTAAGGTAGTGGCAGAATATAATGCTCCGGTAATTATTATGCATAACGAAAAAATGAGTAGTCAGGATTCCTCCTATGAACTTGTTGCCGGTGTAATTGATGGGTTGCGGGATAGTATAAGGATATATGAAGAAGCAGGTCTACCATTGGAAAAAATAATAATAGATCCGGGGATTGGTTTTGGAAAAGGGCCTGAGGGAAATTTGATTCTGCTTAATAACCTTCAATCATTACAGTCTTTGAATTATCCTATTCTACTTGGTGCTTCCCGCAAATCTTTTATTGGGGCGGTACTAGACACCTTGGTTTCAGAACGATTGGAAGGTTCGTTAGCTGCCGCAGCTTGGGGTGTTATAAAAGGAGCGGCCGTTCTAAGGGTTCATGATGTTAAAGAAACTTATCGATTAGTTAGACTGCTAGAAGCAGTTAAAAATGCTAGGTAATTCTAGGGAGATACTTTATGAATAGACAAGATAAGATAATGCTGTATGGTCTAAGGTTTTATGGCTATCATGGTGTATATCCGGAAGAAAGAAAAAAAGGTCAGTGGTTCGAACTCGATGTGGAAATATGGGGCGATTTCTCACGGGCTTCTGCTAGTGATGACCTACAGGAAGCTCTCGATTATAGCCAGGTGTATAAATCAATAAAAAGAATAATTGAGGGGCATCCAGTTAATCTCCTTGAACATCTAACACGACTAGTAATAGACGAAATAATGGGCTTTAACCAAGTAGAAAAAACACTGGTTAGGATAAAAAAGCCAGATGTATCAATAGGTGGACCTCTTTTGTTTGCGGGAGTCGAAATGATTGGGTGTAAAGATGAAAGCTGAAACAGTCTATCTGTCACTTGGCAGTAACATGGGCAATTCGATTGAGAACCTGCTACAAGCTATTGTCGCCCTTGATAAAGAGGGTTTTAAAGTGACAGAAGTATCTAGCATATACTTGACTGAACCCATTGGGTTTATTGAACAGCCTAATTTTTATAATATGGTCATAGCAGTAGAAACTTTGTTTAGTCCACAGCTCGTACTACAAAAATGTCAGGAAGTAGAAAATCGTCTAGGGAGAGTGCGTAAATTGCGCTGGGGACCACGTAAGATAGATATTGACATTCTTTTTTATGGTGATCGTGTAATTAAAGAAATAGAGCTAGAATTACCACATCCTCGTCTGAAAGAAAGGGCTTTTGTGCTTGTACCCTTAAAGGAAATTGCTTTGCATCGCTTTAATGAACTAGATATTTTAATACCATCACAAAACCTTTGCTTGAAAATAGAGCAGGTAGATGTTAGAATGTTTTTGAAAGAACATGGACTGTCGATGAAGTGACAGTTTATATTGGAAAAGCAAAATAATTCTAAGTAGTATCCTTTATATGGAACTACATTGAAAAAGGAAAAATTATATAGAAATAATAACCGCTTGGAGCCAATTCGTGGACCGAGACGGAAAGGGTAAGATAGAGATATGTGCATTTTGACATAAGTGTTACTTACAACCTTTCTGGACTTTTGTCCGGAAAGGTTTTTGAATTATTTGCTTAGTTATAAAATCTGTGAAAGGAGATTTAAGCACATGAAGACTGTGGGAATTGTAGGCTTAGGAAGAATTGGAACAGCCTTAGCAGTTTCCTTAGGACGACACGGTTATTTGGTGCAAATTGTTAGACGTGAGCAGAGTTCTGAAACGGTATGCCCTACTGAAGATAGCGAATTTATTGTCACGACACTAGAAGAAGCAGCCAAGAACACCGAGGTGCTTTTTATTACTACGCCGGACGATATTATAAAAGAAATAGTCTCGAAGTTACAGTTAATAGATACAAAATGTACTGCCGTTTTACATATGAGTGGGTCACTATCCTCAAAGATACTTGTTCCATTAAAAGAACAAGGAATTGTGATAGGTTCGCTCCATCCACTACAGAGTTTTCCAAATGTAAAGCAAGCCGTAGAAAACCTGCCCGGTTCTTATTTTACCTATGAAGGCGATAATTCGCTTCTACCCTGGTTATCTCAAGTGGTAGATAGTTTCAAGGGCGTCTTGAAAGTATTACCTTCACCAGAGGCGAAGGTAATATACCACGCTGGGGCCGTAATTGTATCTAATTACTTGGTGGGGCTTGCTCAACTAGGTAGTGAATGCTTAGAGAAAGCTGGTTTTACTAGTGAGGAGGCCAGAGAGGCGTTGCTCCCCCTAATGAGGGGGACTATGAATAACCTTTTGGCACTGCCTCCTGCAAAAGCTCTTACCGGGCCAGTTTCGCGGGGTGATGTTGGAGTTATTAGAAGCCACTTGAGGGCTTTTGAGCATCATTTTGCTGAGGTGCTTCCTGCTTATCGTGCGATGGCTTTAGTATTAGCAAGTATTTCTATACAATCGGGTAAAATATCGGAAGAGAAGTATAAAGAATTAAGTTTATTATTAAATGGAGGTGGCGAGTAATGGTAAAGGCAACGGTTAGCAGTTTGAAAGAAAAGAAAGCACGTGGAGAAAAGATAAGCATGTTAACAGCCTATGATTATCCTAGTGCAAAAATGGTTGAGACTGCTGGGTTAGACATTATTTTGGTCGGAGACTCTTTAGGGATGGCTGTTTTAGGTTATGATACAACACTTCCCGTATCGATGGATGAGATGATTCACCACACAAAGGCTGTAACACGTGGCGCACGGAATACTTTTGTGGTGGGCGACATGCCGTTTCTTTCTTTTCATCTTTCTTTAGATGAAGCTGTAGCCAATGCTGGACGTTTTTTACAAGAGGCTGGGGCTCAAGCTATTAAGCTCGAAGGTGGAGAAGAAAGAATAGAAGTTATTAAAAGAATAGTATCAACTGGTATTCCGGTAATGGGACATATCGGACTTACACCTCAGTCTGTCCACCAAATGGGTGGTTTTAAAGTGCAGGGGAAAGGCCGTGAACAAGCGGAAAAGCTCTTGCATGAGGCCAGAATGTTGGAAGAGGCAGGTATTTTCAGTTTGGTATTGGAATGTGTGCCTGCTCCTTTAGCAGATACTATTAGCAAGGCGTTAACCATACCTACCATTGGCATAGGAGCAGGAGCGGGCTGTGATGGTCAAGTACTAGTATGGCATGATGTATTAGGGATAACCCAGGATATGAAACCGCGGTTTGTGAAGGCATATACAGAGCTACATGCGGTGATTGTAGATGCGCTTAAAACGTATAAAAATGAAGTGGAAGAGGGAAAATTCCCGGCTGAGGGGCACACCTTCACAATGCGAGAGGAAAACATCCCTAAATTATATTAATTATTATAAAAATTATATTAGAATATGAGGTGGCATATGAAGATTATTCATACCATCAAACAGATGCGAATATGGCATGAAGAAGAGCGACTTAAGGGGAAGCGGATAGCCTTTGTTCCAACAATGGGATATCTGCATGAAGGACATTTAAGTCTGGTTCAAGTAGCCAAGCAGGATAATGATAGTGTTGTTATGAGTATATTTGTCAATCCCCTGCAGTTTGGACCTTCCGAGGATTATGGTGCATACCCCCGAGACATAAAACGCGATACTCAATTAGCCGAGGAAGCTGGAGTGGCCGCATTATTTCTCCCGGAGGTACTTGAAATGTATCCCTATTATCCACAGCTAACAACAATTGAAGTACAAGAAGTCTCCGAGGTACTATGTGGGGCTTCAAGGCCAGGCCATTTTACGGGTGTTACAACAATAGTGGCCAAGCTTTTCAATATTGTTAGGCCTGATACTGCCTATTTTGGACAAAAGGATTACCAACAGGTTCGAGTTATAAAACAAATGGTTCAAGACCTAAATATGCCACTAGAAATCATTTCAGTACCCATAAAAAGAGAAAAAGATGGATTAGCGATGAGTTCTCGTAACACCTATCTCTCAGAAGAAGAAAGAAAAGAAGCAATATGTCTAAGTGAAGCTTTATGCATATGCCGTGATAATCATGACAAGGGAGAAAAGAATGCTGAGAATTTGATCAGGTATATGGTACAAAGGATAAACAAAGAGCCCTCAGCAGTTATTGATTATATCGAAATATGTGACGCCGAGACATTGAAACCACTAAGTTATGTGCAACGGCAAGCAGTTGTTGCTCTAGCTGTAAAAATAGGTCGTACTAGACTGATAGACAACATCATTATTGGAGGTAGGGCATAATGTTCAGAACAATGTTAAAGTCGAAAATTCATCGTGGGGTTATTACGGAAGCAAATCTAAACTATATGGGTAGTATTACAATTGATTCTGATTTGTTGAAGGCCGCTAACATACTACCTAATGAAAAAGTACAAGTGGTTAATAACAATAATGGTGCGCGGTTTGAAACATACGTAATTGCCGGACCCCCGGGAGCAGGTGATATCTGCTTAAACGGAGCGGCAGCCCGTTTAGTACATCCTGGAGATACAATTATTATAATTACTTATTTTATGATTGAGGAAGAAAAAGCAGTTGATTATAAGCCGACGATAATTTTTGTTGATGATAAGAATAAGATAATTAAAACAGGTACAGAACAACCATTTACAGAGGAGATTTAGTAGTAAACAGTTGCAATACTTTAGTTGACAAGCATAAGTCTCTACCGTATAATAGGCGTAGTTAACCTTCTGTGGATGCTTGGTTAACGATACGCTTAATGCGGAGGCTTATACTAATGAAACTCTCTACTAAAGATATGACTCGGGTGGCTTTATTTTCTTCTCTTATCTGTGTTGCTTCTTTAATATTAAAATTTGGAGGCGACTTACTAGTTCCTTTCAGTGTTTTACCGTTCATGGTAATGTTGGCCGGTGGAATACTTGGTCCTAGGTTAGCAGCCTTAAGTGTTGCAATTTATGTCTTAATTGGTATGTTAGGTGTACCGGTCTTTGCCAAACCTCCTTTTGGGGGGTTGACCTATATACTTCAACCATCTTTTGGGTTTTTACCCGGATTTATTCTAGCTGCTTTTTTTATCGGTAAGTTTTTGGAAAAGATTTCATCTGAACATATAATTAAATATATTGGAGCGATGTTGTTGGGTATTGCTGTTATATATATTGTCGGAATTCCTTACCTTTACGCCATAGTCAAGTTTTATCTCGGAAAACCATTCAGTCTATGGAAGGCCATACAGATTGGAATGCTTCCCTTTGTTGGTTTGGATATACTGAAAGGGGTACTAGCCGCACTGTTGGCCAGAGCCGTGCAGCATCGACTTCGCTGTTAAGCTAAACCGGATATAAAATCAGACTACGTATTAAGTGTCAGGGAAACCTGATACTTTTTTTTATGTAGAGAATATAGTGTTGTGATATAATTTGGTTAATAGGGGGGGTTATTTTGTTACTTGTAATTGATGTGGGTAATACCAACATAGTATTGGGAGTATACAATGATAATACGTTAAGTAAATGCTGGCGACTGTCGACTAACAGGAACCAGACAGCTGATGAATATGGAATAAGAATATGCAGCCTTTTTACTCAATATAACCTAGACTATAAGCAAGTAGATGCGATTGTCATTTCATCGGTAGTCCCTCCAGTGATGCCGATGTTGGAAGAGATGGCCCATTTATATTTCAATGTAAATCCGTTAGTAGTGGGTCCGGGAGTTAAGACAGGAATGCCCATTTTGTATGATAATCCAAGGGAGATAGGAGCGGATAGAGTAGTTAATGCGATAGCTGGTTTCGAACAATATGGCGGTCCACTAATTATAGTTGACTTTGGTACTGCGACAACCTTTTGTGTTATCAGCAAAAAAGGCGAGTATTTAGGTGGTGCTATTACGGCGGGGATAGGGATCGCGACAGAAGCATTGTTTCAGAGGGCGGCCAAGCTTCCCAGGATAGAATTGGTGAAACCTAAAAAGATAATAGGTCGAAATACTGTAAGTAGCATGCAGGCGGGCCTCATTTACGGTTATATTGGGCAGGTGGATGAGATTGTCACTAGGACCAAAGAAGAAATAGAAAGTGACGCCTTTGTTGTGGCAACGGGCGGTATGGCAGAAATGATAGCTAATGAGTCTAAGACTATCAATAAGGTTGATCCGTTTTTGACCTTAGAAGGATTAAGGATAGTATATTATCGAAACCGGCCTATATAGGTCGGTTTTTTTGGAAAAACTAATACTATTTATGAGGTGACCTACTTGAGAATCGGCAGTGTTGAAATATTAAATAGAATTGTATTGGCGCCCATGGCAGGGATTACGGATAAAGCATTTAGATTAATCGCGCGTATGCATGGTTGTGGTTTGATTTATACAGAAATGATAAGTGCAAAAGCACTAACATACAAAAACATGAAAACTAAAATATTACTTGACCTTACAGGTGAAGAGAAACCCATAGCAGTTCAGCTTTTTGGATCAGATCCGGAAATAATGGCAGAGGCAGCAATTATAGTTGAAAAAGAAGGGGCTCAAATTATTGACATTAATATGGGTTGCCCAGTGCCTAAGGTAGTAAAAAATGGTGAGGGTTCTGCTCTTTTAGAGAAGCCCGAGCTTGCTTGTGAGATTGTAAGGACTATGAGGCAAGCAGTTAAAGTACCTATCACAGTAAAGATCCGTAGCGGGTTTAGACCGGAAAACATTGTTGCGCTTCAGCTTTCCATAGCTTTGGCCAAGGCAGGGGCAAGTGCTATTGGTATACACCCAAGGACGCGAGACCAGTATTATTCAGGAAAATCAGATTGGCAAGTCATTAAAAAAATTAAGGATAGTGTAGATATTCCTGTTATAGGTAGCGGGGATATTTGGATCCCTGAAGATGTCGAAGAGATGCTTGAAATAACAAGATGTGATGCAGTTATGCTAGGACGTGGAGTATTAGGGAATCCATGGTTAATTTCCAATACTAGGGACTATCTCTCGGGGACTGCATATAAAAGGCCAACTGCAGAGGAAAAGGTTAAGGGGGCATTATTTCATCTGGATTTAATAATTCAGCTGAAGGGGGAAGAAATAGGTGTTAAAGAAATGCGTAAAAATATTGCTTGGTATCTCAAGGGACTTCCACGTACGGCAATGATAAAAGAAAGTGTTTTTAAGGCCAAGACTCGTGCGGAAGTTTTTAACTTACTAGATCAATACATATTGATGGAGAAAAGCTAGTTTAGGATTAGTAGGAGGTTAAACGGTATGAAGCATGTAGTTAGCGTGAGCTTAGGTTCAACTCGAAGGGACCATTCTATCGAAGTAGAAATTGGAGGGGAAGAATTTAGAATAGAGAGGATAGGAACTGATGGCGATCTAGAAAAAGCTGTCTCCTTAGTGAAAGACCTTGATGGTAAGGTAGATGCTTTCGGCATGGGGGGGATTGACTTATATATTCAAGCAGGGAGACACCGATATATGTTTAAGGATGCAAAACGTATAGCTAACGCGGCTAAGCTTACCCCCATAGTTGATGGAACGGGATTGAAGAATACGCTGGAAAGAAAAGCGATACAATATTTAAAGCAGGAGGGAATCATTGATTTTCCTGGAAAAGATGTGCTGCTTGTATGTGGGGTAGATAGGTTCGGCATGGCTGAGGCTCTTGTAGAAGCAGGATCAAATGTATCTTTTGGTGATTTAGTTTTTGGATTAAACATTCCGATACTAATAAGATCTTTAGAGACATTGGCGAGGGTAGCTAATATTTTAGGACCGATTGTAAGTCAACTACCCTTTAAATATTTATATCCAACGGGTAATAAACAAGAAAGTATAAATGATAGATATAAGAAATATTATGATTGTAACGAAATAATTGCGGGAGATTTTCATTACATAAAAAAATATTTACCCGAAAATATATGCAAAAAAATAATTATTACTAATACAGTAACAAAAGAGGATGTGGATATATTACAAGCAAGAGGAGCAAGATATCTAATAACTACAACCCCGGAATTAAAGGGACGTTCTTTTGGAACTAACGTAATGGAGGCGGTCTTAGTGGCTTTGCTAGGAAAAAGACTCGATCAGATAAGTGTAGAAGATTATTATCGCGTCCTAGAAAAGGTTAATTTTCAACCTCGCATTATAGATCTTACGAAATCAAATATTGCTTGATGCTGGGAGGAACTAGATGGACAAATTTGCCTTTATTATTCACCCCCTTTGTTTAGAAGATTACTATCGTAAATTTCCAGTTTTTAGACATTTGCCTGGATTTTTAATTGAAAGAACAGCACGTCTCATACCTCCATTGAAGATATCGGATATTAAGGGTGTAAAGTCTGAATATAATGAGTGTATTGGAGAGTTTATTGGCTGTCCGTTGACGTCGAGACAATTACTAGAACTCCCAGTAAATGAGTGCTATAGAAAGATAATTGCATCCGTAAAATTAGCTCAGAATAATGGTGCTAAGCTTGTAGGGCTGGGCGCGTTTACTTCAGTGGTTGGTGATGCGGGAATAACTATAGCTCAAAATGCTGAAATACCAATTACTACGGGTAACAGTTATACTATTTTTATTGCTCTAGAAGGGGCGAAAATGGCAGCTGGATTGATGGACATTGAATGGGAAAAAGCTAACATTGTAATACTGGGGGCTACGGGGTCAATAGGAAGCATATGTGCACGGTTAATTGCTGGAATAAATAAGAATATTACCCTTGTAGCACGTCAGCGTAGCAAACTAGAAAGACTCGGGGCTGTATTAATGTATGAATCTGGGGTTGCTGCAAAAATTAGCAGTGATATACGAGAAGTTATTCGGAAAGCAGATGTTGTGATCTCGGTATCATCGTCGCTTGAACATCAAATATATCCAGAGGATTTAAAAGCAGGCGCTGTGATTTGCGATGTGGCTAGACCAAGAGATGTTTCTCCTCGTGTCATAAAAGAAAGAAACGATGTTTTGGTAATAGAAGGTGGTGTTGTAGACGCGTTGAGTGGAACGGAGTTAAATTTCGATTTTGGGTTTCCCCCCGGAAAATTATATGCCTGTATGGCAGAAACAATGATTTTAACGCTAGAGAAGAAATATGAGCCTTATTCACTAGGAAGAGATATGGATATAGAAAAGGTAAAAAAGATCGGCATATTAGCAAAAAAACATGGTTTTAAGCTTGCTGGACTAAGGAGTTTTGAACATACGGTTAGTAACGAGGAGATTATTAAAATAAAAGAAAATGCACTTAAGTCTAAATATAAGGAGATAGTATAAGAGTACTTTGCACAGAGTACTTTTGCAAAACCTTGACAAATATGGTTGCCGTCTATATAATAGCCGTATAGTTTTGTGGACGATAACCATGAAACAAGCACTGCGATGTTGGCAGTGCTTGTAATATGGATGAGGCAGAACTATATTCATAAAATAACAAGAACTATTTTGAAAGTATTAGCATAGGCTTTCTTAGGATCTAAGTTAATTCGGGGGAGCGAAGCGAATGATAGCTGAAAAAGAGGTATTCTTAACACAAGAAGGTTATACAAAACTAGAAAATGAATTAGAGACTCTTAAAACAGTTAAAAGAAGAGAAGTTGCCGGAAGAATTAAACAAGCAATTGAGTTTGGTGACATTAGTGAAAACTCAGAATATGAAGATGCTAAGAATGAACAGGCCTTTATTGAAGGACGTATTCTTACTGTGGAAAAGATGCTACGCAATGTGCGAATTATTGAGCATGAGCAAAATGATTCCGATCTAGTGCATATTGGGGCAAAAGTAACATTAAAGGATATGGAGTATGGAGATGAATTTCACTATACTATCGTGGGTTCGGCAGAAGCAGATCCAAACAATAATATGATATCCTTTGAATCTCCTGTAGGTAAGGCTATCATGGGTAAAAAACTAGGTGAAGTAGTAGAAGTAAATGTACCGGCTGGAAAGGTGAAGTATGAGATACTTTCAGTAGTATAAGTTACTATGTTCAAATGAAGGGAAGATATTCTGTGGACGAGGTGTTGGATCAAGAACTAGATTTAAATCAACATGTGCAGGTGCGACTGGAAAAACTTGAGGAACTGAAGAAAAAAGGGATCAATCCTTTTGGCGCTCGCTTTATACGTACCCACTATGCATCAGACATAGTGGATAATTTTGTGCAACTAGAGGGCAGTGATGTTACAATCGCGGGGCGTTTAATGACCAAAAGGGATATGGGTAAAGCGGGATTTGCTCATATTCAAGATATCTCAGGCCTTATACAAATTTATATCAGGCTCAACGATATTGGACCTGAAGCACATGAGCTTTTTAAACGCCTTGATATTGGCGATATTATTGGAATTACAGGCCATGTTTTCAAAACACAAAAAGGTGAGATTACAGTTAGCGCCAAGGAGATCACAATATTAACGAAGTCATTGCACCCATTGCCTGAAAAATGGCATGGCCTAAAAGATGTAGAATTGAGATATCGGCAGCGGTACATTGATCTAATAGTTAATCCAGAGGTGAAGAGAACCTTTGTAACTAGAAGTAAGATAATCCAAGCATTGCGCGGATATTTGGATGGACAAGGTTTCCTTGAGGTAGAAACACCTACTATGCATGCTATAGCTGGTGGTGCAAGTGCACGCCCCTTTATTACGCATCACAATGCTCTTGATCTTGATTTATATATGAGAATAGCTTTGGAATTGCATTTGAAGCGACTTATTGTTGGTGGCTTAGAAAAAGTCTATGAGTTAGGTAGAGTTTTTCGTAATGAAGGAATATCTACTAAACATAATCCTGAGTTTACAATGATAGAAATTTATCAAGCATATGCTGATTATCAAGATATGATGAAATTAACAGAAGAAATGGTTTCTTATGTCGCACAAAAAGCATTAGGTACTGATAAAGTTACATACCAGGGAACACAGATAGACCTTGCGCCACCTTGGACTAGAATTACTATGGTTGAGGCAGTAGAGAAGTATACGGGATTGGACTTTTTGAAAATAACAAGTGATGAAGAGGCGCGTCAAGTAGCGATCGGACAAGGAGTATATCCGCAAAAAGATGCCACTATTGGAGCGGTGCTTAATCTATTGTTTGAAGAAAAGGTAGAGGAGCATCTTGTTCAACCTACTTTCGTATTAGATTATCCAATTGAAATATCACCCCTAGCAAAACGCAAAGAGGACAATCCTTCATTTACATATAGATTTGAGGCCTTTATTACAGCTCGCGAATTAGCAAACGCCTTCTCTGAATTAAATGACCCTATTGATCAGAGGGATCGTTTTGCAAAGCAGATGCAGCAAAGGGCAAAAGGTGATGACGAGGCACATATGATGGATGAAGATTTCGTACACGCTCTTGAGGTGGGGATGCCACCAACAGGAGGTTTAGGCATCGGAGTCGACCGTTTAGTAATGCTTTTGACTGATTCTCCTTCAATTAGAGATGTAATTCTATTTCCTACATTAAGACCGAGAGAAGATAGTTAGGATTTAAATAATATATGTTTGATAACCGCCATTTAAGATGTGTATGGATATATACACATCTTTTGTTATTGAGTGAAGTATATTGCCGAGACTCTTCAACACATTACCAATCATAAAATGTTGACATAGGAATGTGAGTATGATACTATATGCAAGTCGCAATTGCGAGCGGGAAGATACTGGAGCAATTCCAGGAAATACCTAGTTGACAGAAGG
>PHAD01000032.1 GCA_002841595.1 Firmicutes bacterium HGW-Firmicutes-12 | reverse complement strand
TTCCGGGTTTCATTCCAGGTAAAGCAGCAGTTACTGCATCAGAAACTGCTTTTGTAGTAGGTAAGCTAGCCAGTAGGAATTCTACTTGCTCTGCTACCTCTTTGGGACTTCCTAAGACCGTCGCCCCCAATTCTTTAGCTCTGTCAGCTGCTTGCGGAAAGGGATCATAAGCATAAACAACGTGACCTGCTTTAATCAAATTCTTGACCATACCTTTACCCATTTGACCTATTCCCATTACACCTACATTTGCCATTTAAGAATACCTCCTCTAATTATATCTATAAATTTATATTTTATTATCTTATATATTCTATATTTATTAACTTTCCTCCTCCATGTCCAAACAATACCCTTAAATATTATTTCTCTATCTTTAATTCATTATATATTATATTAATATAATATATAATTTGTATAGTATAATGTATTTAGTAAAAATAACTAAAGGAGCACTAATATGCCCTTTTATATTAAAATTGTTCTAAGTATTATTATTATAGTATTAGCTACCCAACTAGGCCGTTATTTTCCTTCCTTAAGCGGGCTTATTGCCACAATGCCCTTAACAGGCTCCTTAGTTCTAATCTGGTTATATGCCGATAACCCTGGGAACTTCGGCTTAATGGAGAGCTATACACGTGGTGCTCTTTGGGGCATACTGCCCAGCATCTTATTCTTTCTTACCGTGTATCAATGCTTCCGCAACGAATTGCCTTTATCTATTACTCTTTCTGCCGGTTTCGGCGTTTGGCTTGTAGGGGCTTTTGTACACCAACTATTTATCAAATAATGCCTTTTACTTCCCTGAATACAAAATTTAATAAACAAGCATAATAGTGGCACATAATTGTCATCAAAACGTCCCCGAAACACAAAAAAACACCTGAACAAGTGTCTTTTGTTTGGGCTTTAGCCCTTGAGTTTCAAGTGGTGCCCGAGACCAGACTTGAACTGGTACGAGGGGTAAACCTCGCGGGATTTTAAGTCCGTTCAAGGCCTTCTAAGCAAATTTTTCAATCTCAAAGAATCCATACAGATCAATAATTACGTAACATTTGCTCGGGGAACAATTATATAGAAACATGGATTATGTTTGATCAAAGTTTGATCATTTTGGGGGCTGTATAAAAACACAGTCCCTATTTTTCTACTTGTTTATGACTAAAAATACCATATAATAATATTTGTTGTTACATAGATTGCAGATTGTCAGTTTGATTTTGTTAATGACAAACTATTTATCATTAACTTATATGCCAATTATTTATCTTTTCCAATCTTCTTCACAAAAGACGTAAAGTAAAAACTTACCCCTGGAACCACCTACGTAAATATCGGCATTGCTGCATACCAGAGTATCTTCTTTTAGTCCAATGAGAAATACAATATCAGATTCAAGCCCTTTAAATGAACGAATAGTAGTAAACTTGATAGCGTTGCCATGCTTTTCTTCTATACTTACTAATGGCCAACTCTTGATTTTATCAAGGCCTGCCAAACTGCTCTTTTCCTTTGTATTAGGGGATAAAATCGTAATTCTTTTTAGCTGTACTTCCTGGCTAACCAAACGCCCGATCTCATCTTCTATCAATATCCTTTCTTCCTTTGGGGTTTTCCAACGGAAGACACTAACGGGCATACCCCCTGGCAAAGAACACTTTAATTGTTCCCCTGGTGCATAGGTGCTGACCCAGGTATTGATTACCTCTGTATTACGCAGATTCCGTGTGAGTCTTTGTTTAGATAGGGGAATACGTTTGATTTTTTCAATATCCCCGTTAAAGAGGCTCTGGTTTGGATCAGCAAATATATAAAGCTCACCATCCGGTTTTACCATGCTCTCGAGACATGTTATCCAATGTTCTTTGAAGTCCTGACCCTCATCAACTATTATGGAATCAAACTTTTCTTTATCCTCAAGAATACTGAAATGGTCAAAGACATGAGATGGTAAAGTATCGTCGAAGTACGTCCTTAACTCAGTGGGGTTTGAAGGAGTGACAAGCCCAACGCCTTGCCCCTGCAAATAATCTTCAATAAAATCATGAAAGTTCTTTGCCGTAATATTTGGTGAAAGGCCAGCAAACATGAGCCTGGCTAAGTTCTTGTTATAACAGGTGAGAAAGACCTTTTTGCCATCCTTGACTAATCGCATAGCCTTTTCCATAGCCAGAAATGTCTTACCGGAGCCTGCGCCACCAAGAAATATTTTACGCTTGTCCAGCTCAGTTTCACATAAGATCCGATCTTGCTCCTCCGTTAGTATTCGCTGGGCTTTTTGGTTATGCATCTCTATACGATTCTCGAGTTTAGCAAATACTTTGAAACAAGGGGCCAGAATCTTATTAACCAGAATATCAACAGCTTCTTTTTGTAGTTTCTGCTCCTTGGCATTGAAGAGATCAAGTATCTTCTCTTCAAGGTTTTCTAAGTCTTTGTTGAGAAAAATACTATTTAAATCTAGTTCCGCAGGGGTTTGCCCTGATATTTTGCTGCACTCGGGAAAACACACTGCGTACTTTATCTTTAATGGAAATTTTCTGCCGGTCTTGTCAGTATACTGTTTTAATATTGCGTACATAGCATTTTGGGCTTGCTCCACAGGGTTTTTATGGAGCGGCTGATAGTCAGCCTTTTTATATTCGTGCCAAGCACCGTTCATGTAAGAAATATCACCTTGCTTGACTTCTACTACAACGAACCCTAGACTAGGGTGGACAATGACAAAGTCAGCTTCCCTAAGTTGCCCTTCATGTTTCTCAAATTCATCACCCTTGTATTTATATGAATAAAGAACCGTATAATCGCCAGCTAGTTCACTGGCTGCGGTGTAAAAAGACTTCTCCCCGTCATTTGGAATAGTACAAGGATCGATATCGGGTATCATCTTAGCCATGTATACGCCCCATTTTCTGACAAATTTATACTTTATATAATACGTCTTTTTGGATACATTTTCCTGCCCACTTAAGCGTGGCAAAAAAAAATATCCTTTTGAGCATAAACAGTTCTTGGGTTCAGGTGGAGTGTTAGCGGCGGTTAGCTATCGGATAAATAAGTCGAATTAAGGGTGTGGCTAATAATACTCTCGTCCGTAATTATTAATTCCCTCATTTTTGATTGATCAGATCGTGCCAGCCTTCATAAATCATGACCATCGCCAATGTATCCAATTCACAATACTTTAACAATGCTTTTTGTATTTCTGAACGCTCATAATCCGACATTTCCTCGAATTGCATACGGGCATAAGCTGTTAACGCAGCTCCGCCATCTCTTAGTTCGTCGCTGTCACACAATAATTCGAAATCTTTTTCTGAAATATCTTGAAACATTTTTGGCAACAATTTATATGGATCTACAACCCGGCCAGCATTGATTTCTATCCATTTCCAGTTCTTATAATTAGAGCTGGGGATGCCGTCGTCCGCTCCATATATTGGTTGTATGTACTTTTCTTGAAGGCGTCTTGAATTGTTTAGAATCGCTGGTAAAACCTGCTTAATAGAATTCGAGCCCTTCATGGCCGGGTCGTAATAGTAGCGTTTGACCAGTTCGCACATATCAATCATCTTCCGAGGTCCTTCCCATTGTTCAACCCCACTTTTTACAGATTGGGTTATTGTACGTATGAACTGGCAGAGCTCCTCTTTGTCAGGAATACTATCAACGTTTTCTATCAATTGATGGTAAATGGTATTTAAATATGTATTCTCATGGGCAGCGTATCGAAAAATGTTCCCTTGATCCTGCCCTAATTCATATTTCAAGTTTCTAACAAAATCATAGTTTGGGAAAACCCCCGGTTTTGCATTCAGATATTGTCCGCGATGTTCAATCCGTCCATCTTTATGTACTACATGATGAGAAAACTGAAATGCTATCCCTTCATAGGGATGCCTGCCTTTATTGAAGGGGATCGCCACCATGGCAGTTTCAAAATCGATGAAATGCAATGGATAAACCCATGAATTCATTTCCTGTTGCAAGTTCTCCGAATCAATCCAATAGGTCGTGTCTTTGCTTTTTGCTTTCTGAACCTGCAGCCATTGCCGTTCACTGGATGAAAGGCCCGGTTTATTATCACTTTTTGGGGAGATATCATCTTCAAAAATCTGCGATAGTTTAATGCGTCCTTCTAAAATAAACTTATTTTTTTTTCGGGAATTCCAGATGTCTAGTACTGTGGATTCCTTAAAATCATCGTCTGTCCATTTAAGGCTCTCTTTCCAACATTCATGGAAGCCACTTCTCAGTCCTGCCTCTCTCTCCTGTTCAGTAGCCTTGTACTCACAGTTAGCACAATTAGCTGAAGGAGATATGGCTATTTTTTGGTCTCTCAAATAGTGATCTGCCAATCTATTCACATATTCGACAAAACTGTCATTTACAAACCTTTCTCTATATATTTGATCACAGCATTTATCCACACTTACCTTAATTAGTATAGGATTAGCAAGGTCTTCCTCTGATAGTGCCTGTGACACAACGATATTTTTTCTTCCATTTTCATCTTTGACAAATCTAAATTTCTGATTTAATCCGTTTGTAGGACAAATGGCCTTTTTATCGGCCATCATTAAATAAGCAAAAATAGAATAATCCGGGAAAGCACACTCCACAACATATTTTTGAAAAGCAACGTCATAAAGATACGGCTGCCAGGATGAAGAAATAGAACCGTTTTTATTCAAAAAGTCTTGTTCCCCAGCACCATCAAACGACTTTGCCTTGACCTCAACTAATTCTATGTGGTCCTTATTTTTTATCAGAATATCTGTACGGATAAAAAGATTCTCAAACCGAACAGCCGCTTCATAGATAATCACCATGTCTTGTTTTAATAATTCGTTTGTCTGATTCAGAGCGTCATTATAATCCTTGGTCACAATTTCATGCCCGCCGGGGAAATAGTGTTTAGCCAGCTCGCCAACCTGAAAACCCCCATCAGCCAAGGCGAGCAAAAATGGGTCTTCGATCTTTTGATTGGCGTACTCTGGTTTACCGTCGTAATATATTTTGGTAGGACATTCTAAGGCCAATTTAAACCGCGATTTTGTCAAGTATCTTGGTCGCATAGATACCAGTCCTTTCACAAAGATTAGTAATATTAAATATCTTTGAAAAACAATCTTAGTCCACTACGAAAAATTACTACAGTGCATAAAAAATAATGAACTATGGCAAATAGATCGTAGTAATGTCAGACACCAAACATAAACCCTTACGTTTACGGGGACAGGTCAACCGTTATTTTAGCTTTTTCGAGGTATAGGGAAACAAATCAACGGTTTTTCTGTTAGTGGGAACATATCAATCAGCCTTTTTTCAACTCGATTGTTCTTGATATTATCTCTTTTCTAGGATTTTTCTTTTCATTAATCATTGATTCGATTATCGCAACAGCTTTTAATATTGTATCTGTGCTAATATCAGGAATATACTCATTATCTTTGAGATAACCATTTAAATAGGCTGCAGATGGATTATTGATCCCTTTCCTCTCACAAACCAGCCAGCATACACACTCCGCTTCAAACTCACGTTCATTTTTATTCAAACCTCTTCTATCATCCCACCACTTGTCCTCCCAGTAATCCTTTTATTGATATAACTTCATCATTAACTTATTACACAAAACTCAGAGTCGTATTTATGTATTTTACTTGCAATGGAAACAGCTTTAAGTAAGGTATTGTTTGTTGCGTAATCCAAATTGCCGATGATAATTTTTCTGTCTAGTGCTCTTGAAAGAGCAACATTTAAACGCCGTTCATCAGCAAGGAAGCGAAATGATCCAACTATTCTTGTTAGACTGAATATCACAACATCACATTCCTTGCCTTGAAATCCATCGACGCTGTCAATATTTATATCGAGACTGCTTAGAGACTCTGTTTGTAGCAACTTCCGTAGCATAAATACTTGATGCTTGTATGGGGCCATAATATCAACTGATGTTCCATTGTTTGAATTGGCATTAAGTTTCATTAGCACACCAAAGATGATTTCACATTCGTTAAGATTATAAATCCTTTGCTTTTCTGCATTATCCATCTCGTTAAGCGGCCAAGCGAGGGTAGGGACATAGTCTACCCAAATGATGCCACCCTCGACTGCCAGCCAAGCGGGCTCCCAGCTGAGCTGCATCACCAAATCATTTCTGATATCTTAATTATTTTTGTGCATTGTATTTACTATGCATATATTTTGTATTATAGTGAATATACTAAAGCAAAGGAGATGATTATTATGGCCGAGACAACAAATATAAGCATCCGCATGGATGTCGAGCTTAAAAAACAATCTGAAAAGCTTTTTAGCGAGCTCGGTATGAACATGACGACAGCCTTCAATATTTTTCTTCGTCAGGCTGTTCGTCAGCAGAGAATCCCGTTTGACATTGCGCTTGAAACACCCAACGCCGAAACCATCGCCGCAATGGAAGAGGCCGAGCGTATCAGCCGAGACCCCTCCATTAAGGGTTATACTGATGTTAACAAAATGATGAAGGAGCTCATGGCTGATGTATGAGGTAAAACCAACTAGCCACTTTAAGCGCGACCTGAAAGTAATTGCGCGTCGGGGTTATGACCTCAGTCTGCTCACAGCGGTTATCCAAACACTTGCCGCTGGGGAGCCACTCGCTAAAAAGCATACGGATCACTCTCTGGGTGGTGTTTGGTCAAAACATAGGGAATGCCACATCAAACCGGACTGGCTTCTCATTTATAAGATTGAGAACGATATCCTTGTATTATCCCTTACTCGGACTGGAACGCACAGCGATTTGTTTTGTTAATGCTATTTCTATGTGAATAGCTAAATCCTATAAGACATAGAAGTATTACAGAAATAGTGCTGTCCTTACTTCGTCTCTTAATAGTTTTGCTTGATACTTGAGATCCCCTACTCCCTCTTCACAAAAAACAACTTTGCCGTTTAGGTAGAGTTGTTTTTAATGTCTATTTTTAGATCAAATTACGCTTTAACGCACTTCAGCCTAGGCTCTAGTAGATTTATACCTAAAACCTATAGCCCAAAAGCCTTTGTAATCTTTTGTAACAGTTTTGATAGCATCCTTTTTCTGTATTTGCTGCTATAACAACAACCTTTTCATGTTTTTCAATTATAGTAATTTTTTAGATGCTTTATCCCATGCTAGATTACACCCCCCTTATCCCTAAGATATTTTTCAATAGCTGTTATCTAAAGCAAATGATCGATATCCTAGATGATATGATATTCAATACATTAGAAATAGCAAAAACCCAAGCTGCATTTGATCAGTGTTTGATCACTGAAAAAACAAAACTTGGCCAGATGGTAATCTTATTTGGGTTTGTCAATATATCTGTATATTCAGCTGCCCCGTATTTACTAAAATTCTCCAACCCGACAGACAATATCTTGCACAATCCCCATAGCTAGAATAAATTCTTTAAAATTAGTTTGCTTTTAACTTTGCAATCTGCAATAGCCTACTCTTAATTTCATTAAAGGATAATCCTAGATTAACTGTATTGACATATATCTCGTTTCCAGTCATCTTGTATCTCTGCTCAAGCTCATAATCAACAGTAGGATATAAAAGCATACCACTGACCTGGCCATTAAACTTTGAGTTCTTAACATAAGCAAATATCTGATATAGATTTGCAGATATCAATGTCTTTGTTTCTCCAAGATTGCTTTTCGTCAGGGCATTAGGATAATATTTGGTATCAATAATTACTTTATGATTGTAACTCTCTAATTCAATATCCGTCCGCATAATTGGCAGTAGAATGTCCTCTGTCAATTCATCTAGCTGCCAATCAATAACAGACGAATATGCTTTATATCCCGTTAGTTCTCTTTTGTAAAAGTTAAGGACAAACTTCTCATAGAGCTTAGCCATGGCTCTATCTTTAATAAAAGTAGCAAATTTATACCTTCCCTTTTCCTCTGTAGTAATTAACCCCGTATGAATAAGCTGGCATACATTGATAATCAATCGATATTTATGATTGTTTCTAGTAAAGTTCAATCTTCCCCAGCTAACACTCCCTATATCAATTTCTTCTACACCAGCAAAGTTTCTTAATAGCACTTTACATTGTCCTTTATATTTCTTATCTAGCTCAGGACAGTATAGCAACTTAACCATAGTTGACTTAATAATACGATTCAGAAGGATGTTCTCAGAAAAATCATCATACTCGCAAACTAGCTGTTTTCTTGTAAGGGTTTGTCCTTTTATGGTACTGTCTAAATTAATTTTCCCCCTAACCACAGGCATATCTTCTGAATAATCAATATATCCTCTGGCAAAACCACTTTTAATAAGTCTTTTCACACCTTGTATTAGAATGGATGTTAGGAGATTATAGATATTTTCAAAACTTTCAGAGTCCAGTGATGATTCTCCATCTTGCTTTAAGGTGTTTTCCCAAGCATATGAAAGCATATAGTATATATTTTTTACAGGAATCATATCATCACCCCAACAATCTAGTTGTCCATTCCCTTACTTTATCGGGTTCATCAAACCAATATTCAGATAGTTGAGGAATAATCTCATATCTAATGATATTCTCATAGTCATCGATAGTAATGGTATCTTCCTTAGTACAAAAATAGCTATGTCCTATACAGAATCCCTTTCCTAAAGATGGATCGCTTTCAATGGCTACATTTAACTTACTAATTCTATCAATGATAATCGTTGCAAGTTCATTATTTTTATTCTCAATAAACCCTTTAAAGTTAAGATTAGTAAAGGCAGTTTCCATGTCTATAAAACAAAATCTTCTCCGTAAAGCATAGTCAATCATGGCTAGACTTCTGTCGGCAGTATTCATGGTTCCTATGATAAAGACATTCTTCGGAACATAAAATTTACTCTCTGTATAGGTTAATGGCACAGCAAAGTTATCTCCACGCTTATCTGCCTCAATTAGCATTAAAAGCTCTCCAAAGATTTTACTAAGGTTCCCTCTGTTGATTTCATCGATAATAAAATAATAAGCTCTATTAGGATCGTTTTGTGCCTTCTTGCAAAAACGATAGAATATACCGTATTTCAGCTTAAAGCCTTGCTCTTCTGGCCGATAGCCCATTATGAAATCTTCATAGGAATAACTTTGATGAAATTGAACCATTTCTACCCTGCTATCATCTCTTTCATTCATTATGGAATATGCTAATCTCTTAGCCACAAAGGTTTTTCCAACTCCTGGCGCTCCCTGAAGAATAATATTCTTTTTGTATCTTAATAAGCCACATATTTGATCATATTTGTCTTCATCCATGAAGACCTCTTCTAAAAAATCCTCCTTAGTATAGGCTGAAGTGGAAACAGGAGAAGGTACAGGAGTTTCTTCACGAATTATATCCATTATTTCATCAAATTCTGATTTATTAAGTTTGAACAAACTGCCTCTAGGGGTCTTAAAGTATTCCATCTCTTCTAGTTCTTCTATAGTTGTCAAACGACTATATTCAATTGGGTTAATAAGGTTTTCAAGTTTCTCAACTTTGATGCTCTCTCCATCATGGGCTCTAGCGATGCGACAAATAGCAACGATTGCTTTTACTGGATAAGACTCATAACCAATGACAAGATCTCCTTCTTTAACATCCTCGAAATTTTTGAATATTTTACGCCTATTTCCATTTTCATTGATGGATGTATAATCGACTGACTGTCCTACTTCAATATTATTAAAACTCCATATCTTAGGACTGGCATTAAGCCACCAATAGTTTACTGTACTATCGCTATCTTGACCATTTTCCTCAGAATCACTAGCTGTCAATCCGTTAATCTCATTATGAACCTCACTAACAGCAATTTTTAATTCTTCTCTTAATATCCAGTTAAAGTGTCCATTGTCTTTATAATATCCATTAAAAAGAACATGCCACCATCGTTCTTTCCCATCTGGGCGTTTGGGAACATGGCAGTTCGTATAGTTAGCAACTCTTTTTGCTAAGGCTACCACAGGAGCATTAAATGATGAAGGATGTTGACCAGTTGCAGCAGTTAGCTCTGATGCTGTGGCTTGACCTCCACTATTGTAGAAACGCAACATTAATTCTCTATCTTTTCCTTTGAATACCTCATTATCAGTAAGCATAGCTAGCCATTGTTCTTTAGTAATTCCTATATCTTCATTGTATGTAATTTCATCAGCAGCAAAGTCAGGGTCAAAATCCTCATCTTCTTCATCAGTTTCTAATTCTGATATATCCCAAAATTTCATATCTAGGGCTCTAAAATTTCTGAACTGACACTTTTCATCACGGAATTTCTTGATACTCCGAGCATTTTGAATATAGCTTGTAAGCTCTTTAGGCTTAGTAAGAGTGACCCCTTCACCTTCCAGTAAAACAGCAGCTTCAACCATAGCATTGTTAATGACTGGGAAAACATTAGGCTTTAAACAGTGTAAAATAATGGAAGCTGCTGCAGTCTGCATCCCTTTGATGCCTGTCTTTATGGCTTCTTCTGCGATATCTATTATTTTATACTCATCATCAATCTTGCTTATCTCTATGCATAGTGATAAAAATTTCTGTGCATTCTCTTTGTCAGATCTAAATGAATAGAACCCAGTACCAAACATACCTACTGACCATTGCCCTACAGTATTCTGATATTCATGTTTCTTTGCCTTCTCAACAACTCTATTAAATACTGCTGTTAAACGTTCTTTTTCTTCTATTGGCAGATTGCTCTTCTTAATCTTTTCTATCCTAAATTTTTCGCCGCCTTTCCATGTACCAACGGCCATAAAATACAATAATTCTAAATCAGGCACATCTAATCTATCTATAGGCGTAATTGCTAGAGAGCTAACTGTTTCTCTTATAAGCTCATAGGAGCCGTCATGCTCATCTGGTACTACATCTGGCATTGTTTTGATATCTGATAATAACTTATTCTCTTTAAACTCTATGAACAACTTTAAGGCACTTTTTAATGTATGTGTTCCTGAATATTTGTTGCCGTCAATAGGGATTTTATGTTTTGGCGGGATGTTGTTAGCATTATCTTTAGTGGAGTATGTAAGGTCATTCAGCAAGGATGTACATTGATCATTTTCATATATATCATCCAAATCACCATAATATTTTTCTATTCTTAAACAATTGGCAGTCCTAGCTTTGCATGTTCCATCGTCTAATTTCTTGATTGTCTTTAGCCACTTGCTAAATGCTTCTCTGTTCATGGTATCCCCCCTTAAAGTGCTATATATATTAGATATTTATAAATCTTCTCTCCCATCTAAAAATACCTCTACAGCAGTTAATAATAACTCCAACATTTTTTCCTGAAGCAAAGAGCAATTTTCCGCATATCTGTTATCTAAATTTACATGTACACCATAATTAATTATACCATGATATTCCATATTATTTTAAACCTTGTCTATAAAAATCAAACAGATCAAGTTAACATTCACTAATATTTAAAGATGAATAATGAATGTAATACGCTAAATCATAAATTTCGTCATCGTCCGGTATGTGTTTTTTCGAAGATCACATAGCAAACATACAGTATCTAATAAATCTAATCTTAAACCACAAAACTTATCAGTTTCTTCTCACGATTTTGGCTTATACAGTTCAAAAATTTTTTAGAAGACAGATAACAATTCTTTTCACTGAGCATCTTTGACGCTGAACTTCTTGCAAATCCGCGCCCTTATGCTGAATGCTCTGTTATCTGCAGTACAACATTTTATTTGATAAAAATCCTGAAATCTTTCCTATTTCTTATCATGTCTTCGAAGCTATTTTCTGGGATTTCATAAGGTGCGGACAATCTTATCGAAATCGGTATGCTCATACTATATAGTTGTGCATTTCGATTTTTTATCCTATCTCTATATTCATTTTGATTAATAAAGTGCAATTCTGCAACTTCTTTTCTATATCTATTTATAATATATAATAATAGGACATTCATTACTTTTAATACTGCTTCACCATATTCAATTACTTCTTTTATAGCAGGGAAATACCCCTTATGTATTACATTATTTCTGAACTCTACAAATCTATTAGAAAATGTTTGTGGTGAAGTTCCATTTTCCAACAAATATAAATAACAAAACGCACCAAATTGTCGTTCCGATTGATTTTTTACGTTCTTCCATGTAATCATAATATCTTTATAATTGATTCCTCTGTGAAGTAAGACAATATTAATATAGTACTCGTATAAACGCTCAAGGCTCGCAGCTAAATTTGTAACCGCTTCGCGATAATATCCGTCAATAAAAGCAAGCACTCCCATTTCAAAAAGTAATTCAAATTTATTCTCATGCAGTATTATTGTTGAACAATGACCTTCATCACACACTATCTCATATACATTGTCATCCCTGAGTTCTATAAACAATTCTTTGTAAGTCTCTGGGCTTGCGTTTTCATTGCATATCATACATGAGCCTCTTATTCTCATAATGAGTTACTCCTTATATTCGATGTTGTATTGAAGATCGTGGCGCTGGATTGCGATGCCCTTGAGCCCTAGTGCTTACACTTGGCGAAGGGGGTTTCGTAAACCTGTAGAACATGGGTAACTGGTGCCAAGCTTTTCTCTTTTGCCGGCAACGGGTTAATATCAACGTAATTACATACTTATGTCTTTCTATTGGTGACATACTTACTGATTTGGGTGGCTAATACTCTGATTTTATGCAAAATCGCATGATGGGAAATATATACAATCCTCATAGCTCATCAAGTTATTTTTCGCGGCTTCGTTCAACTTGGATTTGCAGAACTGACCACCGTATTAATTAACAGAATGCCTTTTTCAATTCATAGACTAACCCTTCGATATCTGGAAATAAGGTATTATATCTAATTCCCAAAAGGCTTAAATCCTTATTTAAATGTGCTTTTAAATTTCTTGAAATGACAAATTTAACAAAATAATTATTAGAAGGCATAGAGGTTTTTTTAAGTTGATTTTCAAAACTATATTCATCTGATCCATGTATTGTAAAAACGCTTCTTTGGGCAGCCATCCTAGGGTGAACATGTGTTGAATACACTGCTATAGGAAATCTAGCAATACCATTAACGGGCGCATCTTGAAAGGCCTGCTGATAACTAAAATATACAGGTTGTATATCCGATGCAGGAAATAAGTCAATATTTGATAAATTATTAAGCTTTAAAGGGTGCAACATCCATACACCCCCATCATTATTAGTATTATTGCAATTAGTACACTGGTTGAGTGAGTTTACTGCGAAAAATAGAGCTATCAAAGGGCTTTCAGTCCAATCTAGCAATCTTGTTGGAATTCCAACGTGTTGCATAAATGATAACCATTGTGCATTAGATGTTGGTCTAACACCCTTTATATACATCCCCGCTCTTATTTTGAAAGTATTTGAAATATCCTGTTCCTTTATTGCTTTCCTAAATATACCGGGTTTCAAATGATCATTAGAATTTCCTTGTCCTCTAAACCATGGACTAACAGCTGTAGGAAGACACCATTTTGAAATAATGTCTTTAATTGATTGCAGGAATTGGTCCATATCTTTAACGGTTATTTCATTAATATTCATGTTCGCACCTCTCATAAAAAATGATAATACGAGCTTACAATATCCGCGCCAGGACGGCGCGGTCTTTGCAACCAATTTCATTATCTCGATAGAAGCGACGGTTACCCGGCGCACACCGCGGTCGAGTAAGTCAAGGGAGTTTCACCCTTAACTTCTCACGGAACTGTAATTGAAAGTCTCCCTTCATCCGGCTCTTATCATTCAACTCGTTACAATATTCCTGTTACGGTATTGCCAGTGTGCAACTAATTTAGGCTCTCTTTTCTTCACTTCAGATAACCATGTTTCTGCTCTCTTTCTGTGTCCTCGAAACCTTTTAAATTTAAGACATTGCCCATTTGGCCAACCGCTTGTCTGTTTTACTATGTAAATGTAGCTAACTGTAGCGATTTTATCTTCTCTCGAAAAGCTAGCTGATACTATGAAGTTTATACCCATACTACTATCTTACATCATTTCCTTTAATGAATACTCCTTTAAAGGTGTAAGCAAGGAAGTCAAATTCTGTAAGTGGGTATTCCTTCCTTCTTTCTGTCTTTATCTTTGCAGTACAAAATTCTGGTCTTGTTTGGATGCAGTTCTAATAAGCAGCTTTACATCCAATAATTAAACGATTTCAAAATCTGCTGGCAATGCACTACAGCATCATCTACGTATCGTTCAAATGGTGCTTTATGTGTATAATTCCTTAGTAATCGTCGCAGGGGGAGGTTTGCATCATTTATCCAGTCCTGCATGTCCGGTAGATGTTTCCTTTGCACTAACGTATCTCTATTAACCCCTTCCCCATGTAGTCGGCTCTCCCGCCTTCGCAGCTATATCTATAAGATAACTAGCTAGAATATTAGGTCTCCCCGTAACACTATAAAGAGTATTTGTTTTTGAACTGCCTATCCTTATAAATTACCCATTATTCTACGCCCAACGCTTTAAATACTGCATCTTCTGGTGATTGGTAAAATATAAGATTGAATTTTCCCATTAGCTCTGGCGGAACTGTCACCATATCCACCGTCGATGTAATTGGTAGCAATACCTTTTTTGCTCCACTATCAAGGCAGACCTGAAGAACATTTGCCAGCTCTTCAACCTTTATAATGGTTCCGCCAATGCTTAGATTCCCAAGCACAGCAAGGCTGCTTATAACTGGCTTATTCATTGCAGCAGAACATAAAGCTACTAGTGCAGCCAAAGTCAGCTGATTTGTGATACCAATGCCATTCAAGTCCTGTAGATGCATCAAATAATCTTTCGTTGCTGTACTTATCGTCCCACTGATATTCTTGCTGTTTGCTTTCAAGTATCTATATGCTGTCTCTATGGATTCCTTCGCTTCCCTGTCAGAGCCAATTCCGGTACGTTCAAATTTACCTGAACCTGTCACCATTTCAGTTTCAAGCTTAAATACACCTATCATGCCAGATTTTCCACGGCTTACCGTGTAAACTTGACCTGGCTTGTGTAATCCTTCAGGAATTAGCTTTCCACCACCCTGCTCTGGAACTGGAACAAATTCTTCTGCAAAGCTTTCATTGTCTATGTAAGAGAAGTTAACATCATAGAACTCCATTCCACCAATCTTCTTTAGCTGCTCTTTTACTCGTCTGCGGGACTCTAGAGCAAACCGGAGTATTTCCTCAACCTCAGCCTTTTCGTATTTCCCATGTGGATAAAGTAATTTAATGAGGCCAGATACCATCTTCCTCACGGCAATAACATCACGTTGGTTCAAATTATTGCCAAGTTTAAAATACCGATCAAAAGCATCCGCATAGGATGTTTTTCTTAGTTCACGCAAGAATTCCGATAGGTAGTCTGTTATAAACCCATAATCATTTGTAAAAAATTCAGGCCGATATTTTGGCACCTCCCAGCCTGGTATGTAGCAATGCATCCTATCAAAAAACGCGCTGTCATAGGCCATTGCTTCAGGGAACGGATCAAACAGATGTGATGTTTTCAGTAGAACATCCACACTTTGGTTTATATTTCCGACAAATACCATAGATGCAGAAGCGTTCTTTTCTTCTTTTCCTCTGGAAAAAGAACCAGAAGCCATATAATCCTTCATGATCTGAACGCCGTCTTTATCCTTGAAGGTAATACCTGCAACTTCATCAAAAGCAACACAATCCCACATTCCAACAAGACCAACTGTCTTATTGGACATGTTGTAAAACAGATTGGCAACTGTAGTCTGCCCACCTGAGACCAAAATACTGTTTGGTGAGATTTCCTTATAAACATGTGATTTACCCGTACCTCGAGGACCAAGCTCACACATATTGAAGTTATTTTCTACAAGAGGAATCATTCTTGCAAGAAGTAGCAGTTTCACTCTCATTGAAAACTTTGATGGCTCCATTCCCACAGAGCGAAGGATTACATCAATCCACTCATCTTTTGTAAACTGCTCTCGACCCTTTAAGACTTCACTCAAGTCGAGATTAGGCATTTGAATAGGGGTAAGCTTCCTTATAATAAAAGGGCATCTGTTTTTATCAGCCTCATCATAGAAATATTCTAATTGAACAATGCACCATATGCCTCCACAGAGTAACCGTTCAAAGTCTGTGGCATATTTTTCCGAAATCGGCACATTCTTTATCCCCAAGTTGGAAAACTCAGCTTCATAAATATCTTGTTTGAAATTGAGCTTTACCGCTACTTTGTCAATAACAGTATAGCTACCTCTTTCCCGCAGCTTGGATATGATTTTTTGTGCTTCATCCGGTCGCACAAAATTCTCAGCCAGAATGCTTTTTACATTACGCACACCGTCAGTAATTGATCCCTCATCCGTTGTTGCGCAGTACATTCCCAGAAGATACTCCAGAACATAGACAGGGACATTTGCCCCTTCTTTGATCTTCTTTGTCAGATCTTTTCGCACAATCTTCCCGGGAAAGACATCATTCAGCTTATCATTGAGATAGTTACCCAACAATGTTGATTCTACAGATATCACATCACTAAACTCTGTTTCATCGAAGTCATCCAGAAACTCTTCTATTTCAATTTCTTTATGATTTATTTCCCTTTCATCCACCTATCCACCCCTCCTTATACACTGAATCCAAAATCATTGGCAAAAGCAATATCCATTACTATGTCATGGCGAAGAACTTCAAGATCATTTTTTTCATCATAAGCCACGAGATAGTATCTTTTTGTCTTATCATACGGCTTATTCTTAAAGTTAAATTTCAGCCTAAAGATTCTCTTTGCGGGATCAACATCCTTTTTGTCTGCAACATAGATGCACTCATTGGATATTTTCTCATTGTTTTCAGAGATAAAGAAAACTTTATAACTGGTCTCCTTAACCACATCACTGATAGGTTCCGATTGAATGAAATCCAAGGATGAAATCAGGTTCGTTATTTTTTGAACCATGCTTACTAGCATGATTTGGGCCGGACGGGTATCCATATGACCTTTTTCAAGCTTAACATCTATTACAGGTAAAATCAGTTCCTGTGGCGAGGATCCCCCATGTACATAGTTTTGACCGCCCCCAGCTACTTTGAACACATTTGAGCTGACAGGGACTGAAACCACTTTATGGTCAGAGTTTTCGAGAATTTTGCCCATAGGAAAAGAGACAATTCCATCACCTTCAAATGATTGTTCGGATACAATGAAACGTCTATTAACAAAGGCCTCCTTATCAGCAACATTGATAATCTTATCGCTTTCTTGCAGCTTGTCACGTTTATAAATAAAGCCATGGTCTGCTGTTATAATAAAATGATGCGTATTTGCATTTGTTGACAAACGCTTAATCAATGCAAATATTTCTTCAATGGCCTCTTGGCAGGCAATGAATACTTCATTTTCCGTATTAAGCTTATCACCACGAGCATCTATCTGATTGTGATAGATATAGACCACATCCATACCGGTAAAGATTTCTCTCAGTTCCGCTTTTTTCATGTTCTTTACATCATCAAATTGAATGCAACGGCTGTTTGATGAATAAGTGTTTAAAATCAATTCACGCTGTTTCAAAGAATCGCAAGGCATTCCATCAACCATAACCTTGTTGTCATCTGTCAATTCCAGAGTCATATGAGGGAGCAATGCTCCCATTCCTAGTCTTGTATAAGTGGGTAACACTCCCATCATAGCATCCAATTTAGCGGTGCATTTTTCATCGTCCTGCAATTTCATGTAAAGTGCTCGTCCTACTTCGTATCGCATGGCATCAGAAATAATGACAACCACACGATCTTTGCTTGAATGGACATATTTATTATAGAAGTTCCTCTGTAATGGTAGGACTGAAAGCATACCCTCAACATCCATAGAAGCATTCCACTTGTAAAGCATCTTGGACAGATATTCATTAGAATAGATATTCTCAACCAGATCTCGAAGTTTCTCAAAAGATGAATTTTCGTTCACCTGATCATAATTGTAATAGAAATTCCTGTACCGGTTGTCGATCATGCAGTCGGAAGCAAGGTACTGATTCACGATTTCTTTTAAGTTTTCGTTACCACGATACTTAGCTGCCAAAATAACATAATAGGCATTTTCCAATAGCAGATACTGAACCTTAAAGCTTTCTCCAAAATGCTTTTTACGACGTTCCTGGCAAACAGCAGGTATTGAGAGGTCATTCAGTTTCGCACCAGTATCCTCATTTAAAAGTCTGTCATTAACCCAGTTAATAATAAATTCATCTATAATCTCAAAGGTATCACATGCTATCAAAGCTTCCGGGCTATAGTTTTCAAAAGCAGAACCAGCCTTAAGACCTTTAGCTACATAGGTGGAAAGTTCATCATATTTCTCCCGATATAGAACATTGTTCATAAGATTATCAAGAAAGGCAATGATGTTGCCCGACTTATAAGATACAAAGCTTTTCCATGCCTGAGGCAACTCACCCTGAACATACCGTTCTGTATATGTCACGAACATGGTAACTATAAGCTTCTCAAGGGTCGGCTTCACATCGGTATACCCAAACTGCTCCTCACATAGTCTCCAGAAGGCAGATAGTAGATCGTATTTTTCAAACTCAGGAAGAAATTTGTTGTTTTTAAGATTTACATCAGTTAAGACAACGCGAACAACCTCATCGAAAAAAGCTGTTCTTGTTTTACAAAGAACACTCATAAGTGCCACTTCAATGCTTTCCCTGGTGAAGTTCTCAAGCTCCAAGTCATAGAATCGTTGGGTACGATCCTTGGCTCCAAAGAACTTAATATATTTCTGAATGATTGGTTTGTATTTTACGTCAATTCCAAGATCCACCGTCAGCAAGGATGCGCGATCAGCAAAAAATTGTTTGGAATAAAGCAACGTATCCTCCAGATGATTATCCCTTACATTCGGACGTGGATATGGCGCATAAATTAGATAATTTGTTGTTTTATCTCCCCGTTCCAGAAAGCATTTTGTATAGAACTGGTTATCCTTCTCCAAGTGATACACCTTGGCGTTTGCTAGTTCCAACGTATCAATATCTTCAACAAACTCCGCCTTGTCATCGTACCAGAATACTAGTTTTCTAGTTTCTCCGGTAAACTCGGAATTAAGCTTGTCTGTTATTTGCTTCAGGTTTAATTCGGCCATCACGCACCCTCCTTCCGACTTTAGATTTTTGCCAACACCTCAAGCTTCTTACCATCTGTACCAGTCTGAACTTTTTCGTAGTTAACCTTCACGCCATCATCCAAATCAATGGCAGTACGGGCAAGTGCAAGATGAGCAATCTTCTCATCGTATTCCTTGGTTTCTTTAAGCTGCTTGGCTAGCTTTTCTTTTCGTTTTACAGCAGTAGTAACTTCACGGGCATCTTTGCTGTTATCTATGGTTTCCTGCATTCTGGATATTTCGCTATCATAAATACGCTGCATCCGATGCAAATAGTCAATTCGCAGGTTCCCGATGGTGTTTTCATTATACCTGTGCATATAGACAAGTGCCTTAAAACCTTCTGCTTTACCACTGTCAAACAACCAATAAATAGGCCGTTTCTGATAAACTTTGCAATGGTCTTTGAAAAAGTCTTTCAAAAAGTAATTCCGGATAATTTGACGCGAACTATTGCCTTTATTGCCAAGGGCTTTTGCAATGTAATCTAGGTTTTCTTCCAATGTATCCACACTAAAAGTCTTCTTTATGAATGCACAGAATAAGCCCACCACATCATCCTCAAAGTATTCCTCATCTGTTACAGGAAGGATATTATCTTTATCGGGGATGAAGGTGCTGTATTTACTATCATCCCATTCACCGCCTGCATAGATAAGACCATCCACGTCAAGGCTATATCTACCAAACATACAACCTACTGCATAGGAAATAAAGCTGCGGATGTCACGTCCCAGATCAGCCTTGCGGATGGTCACGTCCTTATCCTCAACATCTGGTGTCAGCTCATCCTGCAAGCCGTAGATATCGATGAAAATACGGTTCAGTTCTTCTTCATTAGATTTTAGCTGGTTAAACTGTATTTCGGTAAATTGCTGAAACTGAGTAAATGCTTCTGCAATAGTAGTCATTTCACTGAGCAAAGGGTGTTTTTCAAAATCCCATGAGGTTTCAAAGGCATCCCAATCTGCTTTTGATATATTTCTTGTTTCTATAGAAATTGCTGATATCGAGCTATATTCACAAATTTTCATATAATCAATTGGCACCGAATTTATATGCCCCGGCAAAATGTTCATAGTCGGGCTTAAAACTGATAGGTAGTAATCCCCCACCTTTGAATTAAGCAAAGACAACATTTTTTCAATATTCTGAGATGATACCGTGCATATAGGCCCTGCGTCATCAAACATAAATCCAAAAGGTACATATCTACAAGCAAATTTGCTAGAAGATATTTTTGTCCACGTAATGGCTTCTTTGAATGCGTATTGACCGTTATAGTTATGAGATTTCACTCGTGTACCACTATAGTTATCATTCTTAATTTCCCAACCGTTTTTTTCCCAATTTATTACATAATCGTTATTGCCAAACCATCTCCTATAAGTACCGCCCTTTTGATATGGGAACCATTTCTTTCCACATTTAATTGAGTCATCATTATTACGACAACCAAACTGGATTTTATGGTAATCAGGCTCCCACCATAACCGCAAAAATCTATCCGTATCTCCCGTAACTAATCCAATACGTGGTGAAATGTACTTGCTTATCGGTGGTAGCTGAAAACTACTAAATGCAGAAACTGACATCCAATATGTAAATATCATACCCGGAACTTTGATAAAGTTTCCTTTTTTTATTGTATACTGGTCAGTTCTGCTGAGAAATCCCTGTTCTTTTTCATCCTGACTTGCATAGTCAACTAGCCTAGCGTAACTTGCTTCATAATCAAAGATATCTGTTATAAGCATAACCCACGATGTAGTTTGAACGACTTCGCCACCAATTTCTTCAAATGCTTTCGCACCTAAATGTGTCATATTTATGATATCAAAGGAAAGTACTTTTTCACGCAATCTCTCAAAACTTGATAAAAACATCCATGAGTGTTGCGTTATCATTGCATTGTATCGGCTCGGTTTCGTCAGTTGTATGCATCTTTCAATAAACACGGCAAATAAATCTGCCTTGCTATCTGAATAATTCTTTTTCACATAATCATTCAATTTTCCATCGCCATTACTGATCCCCATATATGGAGGATTTGTTACAACCACATCATATTTTCGAGCCATTACTTGGCTAATCTCAACCAAAGTAAGTATTCGTTCCTTGGTATCTTCAACCCCAATAGTATCTATTGTCATCTGTCCGCTTATATCAACATTGCCAACAAAACGATACAGCAGTTCCCAATTGTAGCTATCCACATTAAGGATTGATCCATATTCTTTAGCATCGATAAAAGTATCAAGCAAGCCCTGTATCTGAAGTATGGCTATATTTCTCTCCACCTCGTCCATGCCAGCACCAAAGTATTTTAGCTGGTTGCGGTTAATACTGTTGCTCTCTTGTATGGCGTAAACATGGCAAGTAGTACTGTCATTCAATATACGACGGTTATACTGTCTTGCCTTCATCATCACCGCAAAATAAGCAAGCTGATAAGCACGGTTATCAATATCCAAACCATATATGTTATTTTCAATAATGCTCTTCGCGGCGTCTCTCTGGCTATATCCATATCTTTCATAAATTTGCATCAGTACATCAAATGCATACACCAAGATATGACCACTGCCCATACAGGGATCAATGACCTTGATATCCTCCGGCTTTATTTTCTTATACTCTTCCCGAATCTCATCCAGCTGTTTTTGAACATCGGCTTCCTGTTCTGCCTCATCCAAGTAATATTTCCACTCAGCTTTCAGTGTGTCATTGGGATGTCCTTCCAGCCATAAACGGCCCAGGCTGTTCTCGACCATGTAGCGGACAATCCAGTCTGGAGTAAATAGCTGGGTAGCAGCAGGAATACGTTCCTTCGTGATTTTTACATTTTTTTTCAACAAGGCAAAGGTCTCATCCTTTGGCTCAGTATTGTAATATTGATACATCCAGCCAATAATCTCAACCTGTCCTTCTTTGGACACATTGAAATCATCTTCCGGGATATCATTGACCAAATGATAAATCACGCCATCCTGATCTGTAAAAGACACATTCAATAGCAGCTCCGTGAAATCACTTGTCTTTTCAAATAATTCGGGCAAGTTAGCATATAAAGCGTTGCATTGTTTAATAAATAGCATACGAAATAACTCATCTAGCTTATTATCATTTTTCAACTGCATAATTCGGTCTTTCTCATATGGTGTATAATCAAAGTTCGCATCCAACGGGTAGGTTACCAAATCCGGTTCAGCCTTGTTGCTGCTTTCTGAAGAAAGAACCCTTATACGGGTAGGAAGGTAATCATTCAATTCCATAAAACGTATCGCGATCAGACGGTTGAACCAAGTGTAAGCGACTTCTTCAACCACACTTTTATAGGCGCTCTTATAATCGGATTGATTGACTTTACGCTGAATTTCTTCAACCAGCTTTTTGCGCTGGTCTATTTCTATAAATGAAATCGAATAGGGATCCTTTGTTCCTATATCAAAAAACTGCACTGTTTGTGTGGACTGTGGGAGAGGACTCATAATTTCATTCTCTGTAATTCCAAGCAGTCCAGCTTTATATGTTATATCTGCAATGAGCTTATTTCTTGCCCAAATGGCAAAGTTTTTTATTACTGTTTTATTCATTGTCAGTTTCTCCTTTAGAACTCAATACTTATGATGGTATCATCGTCCAATTCTTTTAAAATCCGGTCTTTTAGTGTAGCCATATACTTGTCTACGTCCTGTGCAGTCTCTATCTGCCAAGATGATGTTAGGCTGACCGTCTTGATGCTGATGCTCTTTCTCTTCTTTGGATTAGGCTGAGCTTTGGGATCTGGATTACCACCGCTGTCTGGAGTTTGTTCTTTAGCTACTTTCTCATCCCTTTTGGCCATTTCATTGAGTAATCTAACTTTTAAGGCATCCGCTTCTACTTTGATGTTCTGCAAGATTGCAACATTGTTGCAATGAGTAGCTTTGTCATGAATCTCATTAAACAGATGTATGTAACGTTCAATAACCTCTGCCTTATATGACTTGGCGTTAAGGACTTCCAACACTCTTTCTTTTGCTTGCGCAATGGCTTCAAGTATCGGGGCCTCCATAGTCGATAAAACATGCATATACGCTTCAGAGAATTTATCCAGCAGCTCAGGAAGCTTTGGGATATCACTGTAAGGGGCATCCTTTTTAAGAATGGTCTTCACCGCACTAACATACTCTTCAACCTTTTCATCAACAATAAAGGTCTTGCTTTCATCATATATTTTCATCAATTTTAATGCCCTTTCAAAGATCGTTTTCTGTTCACCGGCAAAGAAGGCTTTTACAGGCTCATAATCTTCGGCAAAATCAAGAAAATGATCACGGTCAGAGTGAATTTTTTTGAAGAATTCTGTAGGTGATTGAATCTGAACAACATCACGGAGCAGCCCCTTACCCGTTGCTACTGTTTTCTTGCCCGGCAGCATCTGGCTGTTATACATAATTTCAAATTTCTCCAGCTCATTGATTATATTCTTGCTGTAGCTCTGGAAGGATTGCATCATGGAATCATCATCGTCATTCACACTAGACACACCAAATAATTCCTTCATAACATCGCGAACCGACTTTTTCTGGATTGGATCTGCATTTATCCGACGTTCAGTAAGGAGTTTTTCAACGTATTCTCTTTTTGTGATATAACGAATAATTTCTTCTTCTGCCTTATTTAGCATTGTAATACTGCCTCCATTGACAGTAAAAGATATATCGCCATTCTTAAATAGCTTAGCAACCAACCATTCCACGTCATCTTCAACAAACCCATAAGGTGCTTTCATGAAGCGATCCATAATGCTTT
>PHAD01000031.1 GCA_002841595.1 Firmicutes bacterium HGW-Firmicutes-12 | reverse complement strand
CCATGTAAAATCTCTCCTTTTCTACTTATTAATTTACATGACCTTATTTTTATTGTCCAGTTAAGTGTAACCTATCCATATCTTTAGGGTGTGACACAAAGAAAAATGTGAATGAGGATATTGAGCAGATTATTAAAATAGCGGAAGACTTTATGTATAAGCGTAAGCTTTTAGAGCATAAGAGTTCTTATAGCGTTATTATTACATCCATAAAGGCAACGATGTTTGAAAGAAGTCAAGACACTGAGGAGCATGCCAAGAGACTTATAGCGTTAACAAAGGAGATAGGGATGAAGCTCAATTTATCACAAATAGAACTTGACGAACTTGAACTATTGGCTACTCTGCATGATATTGGTAAAGTGGGTATTGATGATAAAATATTGAATAAACCCGGAAAGATGACGGGGGATGAGTGGATTGAAATGAAAAAACATCCTGAAATTGGATACAGGATTGCAATGTCTGTTCCTGAGCTTGTCCCTATAGCAGAATATATTCTAAGCCATCATGAACATTGGGATGGTAATGGATATCCACAAGGTCTTAAGGGTCAAGAGATACCTTTGATTTCGCGTGTGCTTACGATTGTTGATGCATACGACGCGATGATACAAGACAGAATCTATAGAAAAGCCATGACAAAGGAGGCAGCAATTGCAGAAATAATGAAGAATGCCGGCACACAGTTTGATCCAAATATAGCAAAGATATTCATAGAAAATGTGGTAAATATGAGGAAAGACTCATGATTACCTTTACAAAGTCAATTTTAGGTGGATTTTTGAATGTCAATTGATAAAATAACAAATAAGAGCATTATTTCCCTGGTTCCTTCGGTTACCGAAATTCTTTATTACTTAAAATTAGAACAAAAGTTAATAGGGGTAACCAAACACTGTAATTATCCCGAGGAGGCTAAAGACAAGTGTAAAGTGGGTACATTTGCCAATCCTCAATTAATGAAAATCCTTTGCCTTAAACCCGATATTGTAATAGCTGATGAAGTATTACATCGGAAACTCATAGAAGAACTATTAAATAATGAGATAAAAGTCCTTACAGGGACAACCATAAGTGTTGAAGACATCTTCGTCTTTATGAGGAAATTAGAATATCTTTGTCATAATGAAATTAGTATACAACCACTTATTAATACATTGGAAGAGAGAATAGATAAACTTAGGCAAGTATCTATCCTCAAAAGACCAAGAGTATTCTTTTTAATGAGTATGGATCCTTTTTTTACACCGGGAGTTAAGTCTTTTCAATATAATTGTCTGCAAATAGCCCAGGCACAGTTGATGGATTTCCAATCAAATGTCTCATACGACAATGTGTCTTGGGAGCAAATTAAACAATTCGACCCAGAAGTGATACTTTATTGTGGTGTTGAAAAGGGGCAACCAGTTCCTGAAAAATGTATTGGATGCATCTCTAAGAACCCTATCTGTCGTAGAACTGTAGATGATATTATAACTGAGGAGTGGCAGCATATAACGGCGGTACGAGAGAACAAAATGTACCCAATTTCATGTGATACAATATGCAGACCCGGACCTAGGTCAATTGATGGAATTGAGAAGCTTAATAGGATATTTAAAATATGAATTTCTTGTTCTACCATTAGCTCACTGTTCTGATGTAGGGATGGAAATCAATGATTATTTAACGATATTGTTTAGTTGCAGTATCGTTTTTTATACTTAATCATTGCCCTTGGTAGTTATCCTTAAATTAATAGGAATAAAATTTGCCTTTTGAACAGAAATTAAATCTGGATAAAGCTATCAATAGAGGGAGATGAAGATAATTTAGCTTTTTCAAGGAAAAAAGAATAATTGTTACAAGGCTAAGGTATTCTATCATATAAGGATGATTAAATAAACAAAGGAAGAAGGTGACCTAGTGAAAGCTACTGGGATCGTACGAAGAATAGATGATTTAGGTCGAGTGGTTATTCCTAAGGAGATCCGGAGGACTTTACGTATACGTGAAGGCGCCCCTTTAGAAATATTTGTTGATCAGGAAGGCGGGGTTATCCTAAAGAAGTATTCTCCAATTAGTGAACTAGGAGAATTCGCTAAAGAATATGCGGATTCTTTGTATGAAGCTACCGGACATATTGCAATTATTGCTGATAAGGATCAAATAATTGCTATTTCGGGGGGTTCTAAGAAAGAATTTCTTGATAAAGGGATAGGTCCAGTTGTAGAAAAGGTAATGGAAGAAAGAAAAGCTATGTTGATTAATCAACCAGGACAACATCCTAACAGCAATATTTGTGCGGGAGAGGAAAATGAATGTAATTATACAGCGGAAGTGATAGCACCAATTATTGCCGAAGGTGATGCGATTGGTGCGGTTATTTTCATTACGCGTGAAGCTAATGCTAAGTTTTCAGACTTGGAATTGAAACTTGTAGAAACGGCAGCGTCCTTTCTAGCAAAGCAAATGGAAAATAATTAAAGAAGGATATTGAAATAGTATTCTAATGCTTGCAGGAGGCTATATAACAAAAATAGCTTTCTACTAGCCTTAGAATACTATACTTTTTCAAATAAGGTTTTAGATAAATTTATCAAATATTAGTATTTATATATTTACCTTTTTATGCATTTATGATATATTCTCTTTATGTGTTATAATATGTAAAATAAAGGATATGTTTGGTAGAATGATTGAAGTAAATACTTTGATAGAGCAATTATCTTTTTTGGTTATAGATGAGAAGAAAAAGTTAACCGCACAGGAAGTGCTCTATATCAGTCAAAAATTAGATAAATTGATAATCCGCCAGATGAAAGAGAAAAATGGCTTAAATAAGCAGCTTACTTTTTCACTGAATACTAATTAATGAATTTACAAAAGGCATTGTATAATGAAGAAAGGCTTGCGAGTTCTCAAAAGGAGATGCTTGTAAGCCCTTTTATCTTGGTCGGATATACTAATCAAAAATAAATATGTTGACGACATAAACCGACAAAGAATTCAAGAACCTCCGTTAGAAAGATGCTATTATATTGCTTAGTGTGTTTCGTAAGGGAGGTGTTTAGCGTGTCAGAGAGATTATTAGTAATTGATGATGAACCCGGTATCCGTTATTTATTAAAAGAATTCCTTTCCTTAGAAGGATTTGAGGTCACAACAGCCAAAAACGGTATAGACGGATTGGCAGTATTGAAAAACATGTCTCCTCCCGACTTAATTATAATGGATTTGTCAATGCCTGGGTTATCAGGAAAAGAGGTAGCCATCAGCCTGCGGAGTAATCCATCTACAAGGGAGATCCCAATCCTTATTATGACGGCGAGTTTATTGTATAGTGACTTAATACCCACGGACAACTTTTATGATTGCCTTATTTTCAAACCATATATGTTAGATGACCTACTTTCCGCTGTCAAAAAGATACTAGGTAAATCCCACAATTACTCAATTCAACAGACGTTGGCTACCGGAACTAATGATTAGTTTGAATAGCATTTTTTCAATATGCTAAGAATAATCGTATTGTATTTGCTTACCTTGATTACAAACGAAAGAAGAAGTTGTATTGAATAAATCGTTGTATTTGCGAAAAATATGGAAGAAATGGCTGCTCGGTTTGATTTCCCTGATTGTTTTGATTATCCTGGCTCAAAGATTAAACACGGTAGACTGGATGAATTTGGTCGAGATGAAAAGTCATCCAACTAAGATCATTCTCCTCATAGCTGGATTGTTTCTTTTCAAGGCCTTGACATTATTTATTATTCCTTCTGTAGCAGTATATCTGCTCAGTGGCTTGACCTTGCCGACCGGAGTTGCTTTGCTGGTAGTCTTTATAGGAATTTGTTTCGAATTCGTACTTAACTTCTATATGGGACGCAGGTTCAAGCGTTGTAACCTGGAACGATTGCGTATCTTTCTTTTCCGGCGCTATAAGCTTTTGTGGCGACTGGTTAATCGACCGGTTAAAGTCACTCCTTTAATTGTATTCCTACTCCGTTTTCTTCCCGGCCCCCCCAATAATATTACAAGCCTTTTTCTTGGTTCGTCGTCAATGCTATTCTGGCCTTACATCTGGTCATCCATCCTTGGTGCTCTGCCGAAAGCTGTGACCGTAATTATTGCTGGTGCAGCCATGATGAATCCGCTATCCTGGCAATTTCTTCTGCCGACGGGACTATTTGGTATCATGGTTATTGCCGGTATGATCATTTACGGAAATCTCCACGTTCAGCAACCGGATGAAACCGTCGAAATGGATGAACTCATCGACTAGCGGTAGTTTGGTTAATAGGCTTGAAGGTGGCTATTTACTATATAGCTTACTTTTAAGCCTTATATATTAATATCATGGTGGAGGCTCTTTAGATGAGGTATAATTTACTGAATTAGTTAAATATTCGGCAAAAAACTTGTTTTTTTATGTAAATATTGTAATAATATTATTAATCTATATATTAAAATAAATGGGAAAAATTATGGAAAGTAGGGAGGAGGTATTATATGAGAAAATGGCCGATACTTCTAGCTTTTCTGGTTTTATGCCTAGTCATACCAACGGATTCATGTTTTGCACAAAATGATAACGTGTATCAAAGTGCGACAGAATATGATTATCCTCCATTTTCAGTTACCAAAAACGGTGTGGCCGATGGATTTTCTGTAGAGCTGTTAAAAGCAGTAGCAGAGGAAACCGGTATTAAAATAGATTATAAAAGATGAACTCCAATATGGAAAACTGGATTTACTGCCCTTAGTCGGATATTCAGAAGAACGTGAGGAGTATTTTGATTTTACAGTGCCGTATATCGTTATGCATGGTAATATTTTTGTGCGGGAGGATAATAACGAAATTCATACAGAAAGTGATCTGTATGACAAAGAAATCATCGTCATGCAAGATGACAATGCCCATGAATATGCCTTAAATATGAATATATCGGACAAACTCATTCTGGCAAAAACATATTCTGAAGCATTTAAACTTTTGAGTTCTGGTAAGCATGACGCCGTCTTAGCCCGGAGTCTAGTGGGTATTGAGCTTATAAATAAATTAAATCTGAAAAATATAAAGGTCGTTTCGCAGCTCGATAATGATGGAATATACCGTACAAAAACAAAACTCAGTGGATTTGAACAGAAGTTTTGTTTTGCCGTCAAAGAAGGAGATAAGGAACTACTGGCAAAGCTAAACGAAGGACTGGCAATTGTCTCAGCAAATGGCAGATACAACGAATTGTATGAGAAGTGGTTTCCTTTTTTGATTAATACCGAACCAACGATTGCTGAAATAATTACCTACTTAACGAAAATTCTGATTCCGCTGATTCTGTTGATGTTATTTGTCTTTGTAATCTTTGTTAAAAGGGAAGTAAAGAGAAAAACAATAGAGCTTAAAAGGGCAAATGATGAGCTCCTCGCTGCTAAGGAGGAAGCAGAAAATGCGAACAAAGCTAAAAGCCGTTTTCTTGCCAACATGAGTCATGAACTGAGAACGCCGTTAAATGCAATTCTCGGTTATTCACAGGTTATGCAGCGGGATCAGACGTTGTCTAAAGAAAATATTACTAATCTTAAAACGATTAATAGATGCGGAGATCATTTACTTTCGCTGATAAACGATGTATTGAAAATATCAAAAATTGAATCAGATAAGGTTTACTTGAATATTATCACATTCGACTTTCTGGAATTAATGCTGGATATTAAAAGAATGTTTGAATTGATAGCTAGGGCAAAGAATTTAAGTTTCAATTTTCAGGGATTAGAGGATATTCCCAGATATGTTCAGGGAGATGCCACAAAGCTTAAGGTTGTATTGATAAATCTAATCGGAAACGCTATAAAATTCACGGAAAATGGAGGGATAGTTGTTAGGTTTTCAGTTGTGAAAGATATGCCTGATTCATTTTTGCTTCATGTTGCTGTGGAAGATACAGGCATTGGTATTCCTCCTAACGAGATAGATAAGCTATTTAAGTTCTTTTCTCAGACTTACAGCGGTAGCTTAGGCAAAGAGGGGACGGGATTGGGACTTGCTATTAGCCAGAAGTTCATAGCAAAGATGGGTGGAGAGATAAAGATATCCAGTCAAATAGCTAAAGGCAGTAGTTTCAGTTTCGAAATCATACTGAAAGAAGGCTCACAAAAGACAATAGATGGTAAAGAAAGGGTAAAACATGTTATCGGTTTAAAATCCCGACATAAACCTTGCATCCTAGTTGCAGAAGACAACTATGAAAGCAAAAGACTATTGGTTAGACTGCTAGAGAATGCACAAATGGAAGTAATCTGTGCGGAAAACGGAATAGAAGCAGTGGAGCAGTTTAAAATATTCAATCCAGACTTTATTTGGATGGATATTCGCATGCCAGTTATGGATGGATTAGAAGCAACACGGCAAATCAAAGAGACGGATAATGGTAAGAAGACCATAATCGTTGCTCTCTCAGCCCATGTTTTTAATGAAGAGAGAGAGTCAATATTGAATGCTGGGTGTGATGAAATTCTAGCAAAACCTTTTTTACAGGAAGATATATTTAGCATTATGGCCAAGTACTTAAATCTTGAATACTTATATGCAGATTATGCAGATGTGGATGCTGTTCTTTCTATAGATGAGATTTCAGGTGAAGAGATTCAAAAGATAAGCAAGGATAAAACCAAAGCTTTGCTCGAGGCTGTTCTTCTTTTAGATAGCGAAGAAATCCTGAAGGTAATTGACGATATTGAATTAGAGTATGCCAATGTTTCCAAAAAGCTGAGGAAGCAGGCTATAAGAATGAATTATTCGGAAATACTGAGGATCTTGGAAGGAGAAGAAGAATATGACTCATAGAACAGAAAAAAGCGCCGAGATTATGGTAATTGATGATACATTTGAAAGTCTTCAACTGCTTGTAGGAATTTTACGAGATAAAGGATACCGGTTAAGACCGGCTAACTCTGGCAAAATAGCGCTTGCTTCAATAAAGGTTAGGAGACCAGATCTTATACTATTGGATGTACGTATGCCAGGGATGGATGGATTTGAAGTGTGCCAAAAGCTCAAAGCCGATCCCAATACAAAAAAAATTCCGGTTGTTTTCGTAACTGCTTTGGATGAAGTCAAAGACACGATTAGGGGTTTCGAGTTGGGCGGGGCTGATTTTATTACTAAGCCCTTTCAACCGGAGGAAGTCATCGCAAGAGTGAATAATCAGCTTGAAATGCTCTTCTTACGACAAGAGTTGGAGCAAAGCAATGAATCTTTGAACAAAGAGATACAACAACAAAAAAAAACCGAGTATGATATTGTATAATGAACGGGAATTGTTGAAGACAACTTTATTATCAATTGGCGATGGTGTTATCTGTACGGATTATACCGGTAAAGTTTCTATGATTAATGAGACAGCAAAAAACCTTACCGATTGGTATGCAGATAGTGCTTTAGGTGTTCATTTTGATAAGGTATTCAATATTATAAATGAATTTACCAAGGAAAAGAGTGCGAGTCCCATACAGAAAGTTATTGATACGGGTAAAATTGTTGGGTTAGCAAACCATACTATTTTAATATCTAAAAATGGCATAGCTAGACCAGTTGCTGATAGCGCTGCACCAATTAGAGATAGTAATGGAAAATCAATAGGAGTGGTGATGGTCTTTCGAGATGTTACGGATGAGAAAATACGTCAAAACGAAATCGAATTCTTAAGCTTTCATGATCAGCTTACGGGTTTATACAATCGAAGATTTTTCGAAACTGAGCTCATGAGGTAAAATACCAAGCGTAGGCTACCCTTGACTCTTATCATGGGAGATCTAAACGGATTGAAAGTAACTAATGATGCCTTTGGACATTCAGCCGGAGATGACTTATTAAAAAAGGTCACAAAGGTTCTAAAACAGTGTTTTCGACAGGATGATATAATTTGCAGATATGGTGGCGATGAATTCGTAATTATATTAACAAATACTGATTCATCAGCCACAGAATTAATTGTCGAGAGAATATTGGCATTAGTTGACCAGCAAAAAATTGAAAAAGGTATGTTATCGATATCATTTGGCTGGGATACAAAGAATGATGAGGATGACGATATCTTTCAAGTGTTAAAAAGGGCAGAAGACAATATGTACAAGAAAAAATTATTAGAAAGCCCGAGTGTCAGGAATGCAACTATTCAAACTATAATATCAACTTTATATGAAAAAAATTCTAGGGAAGAAGCGCACTCCAAGAGAGTAAGCGATTTATGTGTACAGATTGGTAGGAACCTACATCTTTCTGATAGAGAAATAAGTAATCTAAAAACGGCAGGACTTTTGCATGATATTGGCAAAATAGTAATACAAGATGGAGTATTGGATAAACAGGGACAGCTAACGGAGCATGAATGGATTGAAATTAAACGTCATCCTGAAATAGGCTACCGAATTTTAAAAAATACTATTGAAATGGCTGAATTGGCGGAAGCAGTTTTAGGACATCATGAGAGATGGGATGGCAAAGGATATCCAAAAGGGCTGTCCGGTGAAATGATTGAACTAGCAGCAAGAATTATAACGGTTGCTGATGCATATGATGCCATGACAACAGAAAGGCCATACCGAAAGGCCATGAGTAAGGCAGCTGCTATACAAGAAATATCAAAAAACTCTGGTGCACAGTTTGATCCACAAATTGCAGATATTTTCATTAATAATATTTAAGGACGTAATATATAGCTATTATAGTTTGAAGGAGAAATTGGATGTATAGTAAACAGATGAAATACGAAAACCTTATCAGGCTTGCGGAACTAAATCCCTCAGTAACATTGGAAAAAATTGGTTTGAGGGATAATCATACTGTCTGCGATATTGGGGCGGGAAGTGGGATCTTCACCCTCCCAGCAGCTAAGATATCTAATAACAAAGTTTATGCCCTTGAAATCAATGACGAAATGCTCTCCATTATAGGAGATAAAGCCAAAGCAGACGGAAGTAGTAATATAGAACTTGTTAAAGTAAAGGGTGAAATCTTTGATTTAGCAGACGACACTATTGATATATTCCTAATGGTGACTGTACTGCATGAAATAAAAGATAGAGCTACTTTAATGGCTGAGGTAAAAAGGATAATAAATAAAAATGGAAGGCTGGCAATAATTGAATTTCATAAACGGGAGACTCCCATGGGACCTACCATAAACCACCGTATTGGTAAAGAAGAAACAATAGATATTGTAATCTCTGCTGGTTTTATGGAAATTGACAGTTTTGATTTAGGGGATAATTTTTATTGTCTTGTATTTTCTAAATGCATTTAAATAGGCTTAAGAGACGTAGATAATGGTTGGCTTCTCTTAATACGTGGTCACCCAACAAAGGTATTATTATTGACCTGATTTTACATTCTAATAAGCCTTGTGTACCTTGTTGCTTAAAGTTGCGAATTTCGATAGTGGCTTTTATACTTTCATCTGTAACTGCTTGTAGTGGTAATGTTTTCTCTAACGCTTCTATTGCTTCGACTGTTAATTCATTAAATTCATTTGCAAAGTTATTAGCAGTGACAATAAACTCATATTCTGTAGGGTCAAGTAAACCACGGATGAATAAACTGTGTTCAGCCATTATTCGGTTCCAGAAAGCTTCCTGCTCATAGACCTCTTGCTCAAGATTTATGACCTCCCGGTTCTGAATTCTTTGAACCATCCGTAAATATAAGATAGCCTCTCTCATAAACTGTACTTTAATATTTTATGAAAAGCTGTACTATTTGATTAAATTGATAAAATTATCCTATTAGTAATTATAATTGGGATCAAGGGCTCAGATATATATCTAAGTTCACCAGATATACTTGTTCTAAGAAGTTATGATAACTCTAAATTGAGGATTATCAAAATACAATGGATGCCATGCTACTTCATATACAGGGGCAAAGGAGTGTATTTCAATGGGAGACTAAGACAAAAGAAGAAGCCAGGGAAGAATTAATTAGGTCTTCTGGGACTCAATATATTATTATGCCAAAGGCCACGATAGAATAAGTCTAGCGTGGCCTTTGGCATCGGTCTATAAAAATGATCTAATGCACAATAGTGGTTTATTTTAAATGCTTGATAAAGGTTCTATACATGATCCAAAGATAGGAAACAATAAAAACTATCCATAAAAAAGAAGTATAGCTTAAGAAAAAATTTGCAAAGTAAGCTCCAAATATAATACCTAAAGAAAGAAGAGAGATTTTCAAAAAAGCAAAGTCCCAAGCAGTATACTTTCCAGTCGCCCCTAAAACTCGATCTATGAAAGCCTTCATGGTCAGACCTCCTTCTTTAATATTATGAATATACTATTATTATACCATCAAAATAGCAACTATATCTTGACACTAGAAGAAGTTTATAATATATTAAAGGTGGCTAGTGGACTTACCAATGTGGTAAGTCCACTAGCCACAGAGGAGGGATTAAATTGAATACAATAGTATGTATTAAACAAGTTCCAGGAACAACGTCTGTAGAAGTAGATCCTGGAACCGGTGTCTTAAAAAGAGAAGGAATTGAAGCTAAAATGAATCCATATGACTTGTTTGCCTTAGAAACTGCACTTCAGATAAAAGAAGTTAAAGGTGGAGCTATTACAAGTATTACTATGGGTCCGCCTCAAGCAGGAGAAATTATTTATGAGTCTTTTTATATGGGCGTAGATGAGGGATATGTATTAACTGATAGAAAATTTGCAGGAGCAGATGTTGTAGCGACAAGTTATACACTTTCTCAAGGTATTAGAAAAATTAGTAATTATGATTTGATAATATGTGGCAAACAGACAACTGACGGGGATACTGCTCAGGTTGGACCAGAAGTCGCAGAATTTCTTGGAATACCTCATGTTGCAAACGTAGGTAAGATATTAAATATTGGAAAAGATTCAATCACGGTTCAAATGAATATGGAAGAAACATTGGAAATACAAAGCATCAAGTTACCTTGCTTAATAACAGTAGAAAAGGATATTTATACCCCAAGATTACCATCGTATAAGAAGAAAATTCAAACAAAAGATAAGAAACAACTAAACTATTTAAGCATAAAAGATTTTACTGATAGTAATGAACAAAACTATGGCTTAAATGGCTCCCCGACCCAGGTTGAAAGAATATTCCCACCTGAAGTCAGTAAAGAAAAAATAATGTTAGAAGGTACATCAGAAGATTTAAGTGAAAAAATATTCTCATTACTAGTAGAAAAAAAATTCATGTAAGGAGATATAAAATTATGCTAAAAATAAATCAAGAAAAAATTACTGAGGAAATAAAAAAGGAACTAATGGGGATTTGTCCTTTTGGGGCTTTTATAGAAGGGAATAATGGTCTTGAAATATCAGCAGCATGTAAAATGTGTAAGCTATGTGTTAAAAAAGGACCAGCGGGTATTGTTGAATATTTAGAAGAAGTAAAAGAAACGGTAAACAAGGATGAATGGAAAGGTATAACAGTTTATGTCGACCATCTAGACGGAAAAATTCATCCAGTAACTTATGAATTAATTGGTAAAGCTAAAAAACTGGCTAAGATTACTAATCATCCCGTGTATGCACTATTTATAGGAAAAAATATAACTGATAAAGCAAAGGAATTACTTTGCTATGGGGTAGATGAAGTATTTGTTTATGACTTTAAAGAGCTTGAATATTTTGTAATAGAGCCATACACTAATGCATTCGAAGATTTTATTCAAAAGATAAAACCTTCTTCTATATTGGTAGGAGCAACTAATATGGGGAGATCATTAGCACCAAGAATAGCTGCGAGGTTTAGAACAGGTTTAACAGCTGATTGTACAGTTCTTGAAATGAGAGAGAATACTGATCTTGTACAAATAAGACCTGCATTTGGTGGCAATATTATGGCACAAATTGTAACAACAAATAATAGACCACAGTTTTGTACTGTAAGATATAAAGTATTTGATGCCCCAGAGAAGATAGCCAGAGCATCAGGTAATATTACTAAAATGGAACTTGACAATAATAAATTAGTATCAAATATAAAAGTATTAGGTATAACAAAAAAAGAAGTTGAACTAGATATTTCGGAAGCAGATGTAATTATAGCTGCGGGACGAGGAGTAAAATCAGAAAAAGACATGGCAATGATATCTGAGCTTGCAGAACTATTAGGAGCAAGGACTGCCTGTACAAGACCGCTTATAGAAACAGGCTGGTTTGATTCAAGACTTCAAATAGGATTAAGTGGACGAACAGTTAAACCAAAACTCATAATAACTATTGGAATATCTGGTGCGGTACAGTTTGCTGCAGGGATGCAAAATTCGGACGTAATAATCGCAATAAATAATGATCCTAATGCACCAATCTTTAATATTGCTCATTATGGCATAATTGGTGATCTATATGAGATTATACCTGGCTTAATAAGTAAAATAAAGTTAGGAGATAGCTTAGTTAAGGCTGTTGTATAAAAGTGGCTGTAACATAGGAAATGGCAAATATATGACTTTAAGACCAAAGAGGAGGTTGTTTGAATTGATTAATTATAAAAAATTTGATATAAATGATATAGAGTTTTTAAAAAGCATCATTGATGAAAAGAGATTAATCTTTGGAGATAAAATTAGTGAAGATTATAGTCACGATGAACTTGGAGGAGTCGAAAACTATCCTGATGCGCTTGTTAAAGTAACTTCCACTGAAGAAATTTCTAAAATAATGAAGTATGCAAATGAAAACAATATTCCTGTTGTTGTTAGAGGTTCTGGGACTGGACTAGTTGGAGCCTGTGTGCCTCTTTATGGGGGAATAATGCTTGAAACAACTTTAATGAATAAAATATTAGAAATTGATGAAGAAAATTTAACTGTAACTGTAGAACCGGGAGTATTATTAATGGAACTCTCCAAATTTGTTGAGGAACATGATTTATTTTACCCACCTGATCCGGGAGAAAAATCAGCAACCATAGCAGGAAATATTAGTACTAATGCCGGTGGAATGAGGGCAGTAAAATATGGGGTCACAAGAGATTATGTCAGAGGACTTACTATAGTACTTCCTACAGGAGAAGTTATGGAGCTCGGCGGTAAAGTAGTTAAGAATAGTTCTGGATATAGTATAAAAGATTTAATAGTGGGGTCTGAAGGAACACTAGGTGTAATAACAAAAGCAGTGCTAAAATTATTAACTTTACCTAAGAAATCTATTAGCTTATTAGTCCCTTTTGAAAATATTGAAAAAGCTATTGATACTGTACCAAAAATTATTAAATCAAAAGCCGTTCCGACTGCTATAGAGTTTATGGAGAGAAACACTATATTATTTGCTGAAAATTATTTAGGTAAAAAGTTTCCTGATACAAAATCTGATGCTTATATACTTTTAACATTTGATGGAAACTCAAAAGAGCAAGTTGAGGCGGAGTATGAAATTGTTGCAAACCTATGTCTTAATGAAGGTGCCCAAGATGTATTCATTGTAGATACTGACGAAAGAAAAGCCTCAGTATGGTCGGCAAGAGATGTCTTTCTTGAAGCGATAAAAGCTTCAACTACCGAATTAGATGAATGTGATGTAGTCGTTCCTAGAAATAGAGTGGCTGAGTTTATTAAATATACAAATGAAGTTGCTAAGGAATTAGATGTTCGTATGCCGAGCTACGGTCATGCAGGTGATGGTAACCTTCATATTTATGTATGTAGAGATGATATGACTGAAGATGTGTGGCAAGATAAACTTTCAAAAGCTTTTGATATGATGTATAAAAAAGCGGTAGAATTTAATGGGCTTGTGTCTGGTGAACATGGGATAGGATATGCAAAAAGGCAATATATGTTTGATCAGTATGGAGCTGCTCACATTGAGCTAATGAATAACATTAAACTTGCGTTTGATCCCAAAAACATATTAAATCCAGGAAAAGTATGTCAGTAGAATAATGAAACAGTGCTGCTAAGCGAATTCATGGAGCTTAGCAGCTAATGTATATTCTAAGGTATTAGTGATTGATATGCTGCTTAGTGAAAATATGCACTAGCAGCTACTCTGATATAATGGAGAAAAGACTTCCTTAGAAGTTTGTTGGTTTATAATAGGGGGGAAAGAGTATGTTTAAACAAATATCTTCAGATAAAGTATATACTCAAATAATGAATCAAATAAAGGTGGGTATTAGTAATGGTGAGTTAAAAAGAGGAGATCGTCTTCCCTCTGAACGTGTTATGGCTGAACAGCTTGGGGTTTCAAGAGCAACGGTAAGAGAGGCAATTAGATCACTTGAAATAATGGGGCTTGTGCAATGTAATCAAGGAGAAGGGAATTTTATAACTAATAACCTTGAGAATAGCCTAGCAGAGCCGGTATCCATTATGTTTCAACTTAATCAGGGAAAGATTAATGAGATTAATGAACTACGGCGTGCCTTAGAATTTGAAGCCGTGAAACTGGCAACAAATAAGATCTCAGACACATCTATTTATAAGCTAGAAGAATTGTGTAGCATACTTGAAAATAGTAAAAAAGAATCTGAGAGAGCTGAAGCTGATAGAAAATTTCATTATGAAATTGCGAAAGCCTCAGGAAATATTTTGATAATAAATATACTAAATGCAGCGTCCTTTTTAATAGAGGATTTAATTAAAGATATACGTTTTAAGATTATGGTGAACGAAGAAAATGTTTGTAAGATTAATCAACAACATCGTTCAATATTAAAGGCTATAAAACTTAAAAAGCCTGATAAAGCGGTTTGCTGTATGCGAGCTCATATGGATTACGTTAATAGTTTTATAGAAGGATATAATGAAAATCAATCTTAAATTAAGTAGTATAACGAAAACCACCTGCTTTGTTGATATGCAGGTGGTTAATAATTTTATCTACCTGTAAAGTTAGGTTTCCTTTTTTCTTTGAAAGCTGCTATTCCCTCTTTTTTATCTTGTGTATTAATTAGTGCGGCTTGCACCATTTTTTCTACTATCATGCCGCTTGATAGGTCTATTGATGAACTCAAATTTATAGCAGCCTTTGCTAATCTAACGGCTATAGGGCCTTTCTTTTTGATTTTGTTAGCTAAGACAATAGCTTCTGCCATTAAATTATCATGATCAACAATCCTATTAACCAAACCGATTTTTTCTGCTTCTTTGGCGTCGATTGTATCTCCTGTCAAGATTAACTCTTTTGCTTTACCTATGCCGATTATTCTGCTTAGCCGTTGAGTACCTCCATAACCTGGTATAACTCCTAGATCTACTTCCGGAAGGCCTAGTTTAGCTTTATTACTACAAATTCTAATATCACAGGCCAATATGAGTTCACAATCCCCGCCCAAAGCATATCCATTTATTGCAGCAATAACTGGTTGCGGCATAGTTTCTATTTTAGAAATAAGGTTTTGCCCATTATAGGCCAGTTCATCTTGCATACTCCATTCGTTTAACCAATCAATATCAGTACCCACACAGAATGATTTATCTCCAGCGCCAGTTATGATGATAACTCGAATATCTTCATCATTTTCTAATTCTTCAAGAACCCCTTTAAATTCATAAACAGTATCTTTATTAAGTGAGTTGAGTTTTCCTTGACGATCAATAATTATTGTGGCTATACCTTCATTTTTATCAAGTTTCAAGTTTAATAAATCCATTTGAATTCACCTCTTAATCAAAAGTTTTAGTATGTATCAAGATGTATGTCTCAGTGTTATTCCGAGTTATGGTATTATTACTTCTAATTCTATGCTAAGATCAATTACACCTTGTTTGTGATAAATTATATATACTACCTTAAAAGATACCCCAACCAAAAAGATACTCGTAAATTATAACAAAAAGCTCTTATAAATGCCTATGTCTACCAGATCCAGTACTTTAGCATAGTAAATATACACAAGGTGTATAGTGTATACTAAAAAATAGGGAGGAAGATTTCATGAATATTAGAGAAGTAATAATGCAGAGAAAGTCTGTGAGAACATATCAAGAAGAGATAGTTTCCAAAGAATTAAGACAAAAACTAGAAAACTATATACGAGATGTAGATACACCATTTGATACTAAAAAAATAAGATTTGAAATAATTGATATTAATAATAATAAAAAAGATATGAAACTTGGAACTTATGGAGTTATTAAAGGTGCTAAGACCTTTATCTGTGCAGTAATAGAGAAAGGAAACGGATATGAGGAGAATTTAGGATATGCTTTTGAAAAAATAATATTATACGCAACATCACTGGGTTTAGGAACCTGTTGGCTTGGAGGGACATTTAAAAGGGCAGATTTTGGCAAAACAGTAGGATTACAGGCAAATGAATTTATACCTGTAATAACGCCTATAGGCTATCCAAAAGCAAATAGAAGTCTTTTAGATACATTAATGGTAATGGCAGCAGGCTCAAAGAATAGAAAGGATTGGATTGAATTATTCTTTGCTGATGACTTTGATAAACCTCTTAAAAAGGAAGAAGTTAAGAAGTTTGAAGAAGCTTTGGAAATGGTTAGAATAGCGCCTTCCGCTTCAAATAAACAGCCCTGGAGAATAGTTAAGTACAAAAACACTTTTCATTTCTTTTTATGCAGAAACAAAGGGTATGGAAAAGCATTGGGTTTTGATATACAAAGATTAGATATGGGGATAGCAATGTGTCATTTCGAAACAATGATAAATGAGCTTGGATATTTAGGAAAATGGGATGCTTGTAACCCGGGTATAACTCTCCCTGAGAGGTATGAATATATTGTTAGTTTCACTATTGCTTAAACTAAGTAAGGTTTACTATATTTAATAAATGCGATTATTTTTCCCAATAAGTATACCTATAAATGCATAACAAAGGGTTAACGAGATATCTTTTTGATATCTTGTAATTGTAAAATAAAGTTTTCACCATACAATTTTTAGATTTACTCGCTTGCCGCCAGAGCATACAAATCGTCGATGTTCATGCCGAAGGTGTCGTTTACATAGCCCTGAAAAAGCTCGATGCTCTCCATATAGACATCCTCTAAGTCAACTCCGTTGTACACGTCTTCAAAGTATGCCCTCACAGTATCTGGGTCCGGAAACTCTTCGTCAAATTCACTCGTCTTTACATAATACGCATATTTCGCCGATGTGTCGTCCTTATCCGCCTGAACCGCGTATTTCGTATCGTTGGGGTAGTACCATATTGCCAGCAAATAGCCGTTTATTTCCTTGAAAAACATCACGCAGTTGTTTTCCAATTCATCGGGGCGGCTGCCCCACTGTGGTATATTGATGACAATGTTCAGGTTATTCACCTTGTCTTTAAACTCACACAGGGAAGCCTGTTCGATGTAGTTTTGAAAGCCTAAATCGGTCAGTTTGGTCGTGGCGGTTTTATAGTCCTTGTAATTTTTGCCGGAATCGCCGAGGGCCTGGAAAATGCTGATGCTGTTGTTTTCAAGATCGAAAAAGATACTGTTGCCCACGTCGCCATAGTTCGGCAGGTTTATGATATTGATGCTTTCGTCGAAGTTTATATATGTTAAGGCGGCCTTCATGCGTTCCATGACCTTCGCCACGTCGTCGATCGTGTTGTATACTACGTCAATCTGGGCGTTGTCTCGGTTCTTGCGTACATAGATTTGAGACTGGCCGGTAATCAGCGTCGGGTCAAAAAAGGCGGCGATCTCAGACAGGGAATTGAGGTTGTAATTGTCTTCTATGATCTTCTTATAGCTCGACGCATCGGGAATTGGCGTTCTGAGCCGGAGGGTGCAGCCCGGAACGTAGTCATAATCGTAATCGTTCTCTTTCGTGGCTTTAATGTCACAGTCGGCGTTCAAGCCGCCTTCAACCTGCGTGCCGAAGATGGTTACCATCCCATTTCTGTGAAAAGCATCGAGACTTTCACGGATGCTCTCCTCGGTGCTGAGCCCAAGAAGGTTTGATATGTAGGTGATGATGTCCTCCGGTTTTTCCTCGGCCGTCAAATAAAGCTCAAATAAATAGAAATTGACGTTGTTTTCAAAGCCCGCCGCGTAGACGTTATAACCCTCCGGGAAAGAGACGTCGGAAAATACGTTGAGATCACCACTCAGTAAATCAATGGGGAGAGCGTTACGAATTTCCGGCGCTTGATTATCATCACTGTCGACAGCCGCTGTCAACTGCCTGGTAGCTTCGGGCGCCGATGCTTCGTTTCCGACTGTGCCACAGCCAGTGAAAAGCGTTAATATCATAGCAAATAACATAGAAGCTAAAATAGACTTTTTTATAATTTTACCCCCAATTATGTTCATCATTAATAACCCTCCCGTTTTATTTGGTTGAAGATACGCCTTATCATTATCCTTTTCCATTATATCCCTGAAATCCCGGCCTGGCAACCTGTCTTATTGAGCAGACTCTTACGGCGGAACGATATTCCAATGTTATAGAATCCCATAGAAACGATTTACTTTTACGACGGATGGCGATCATTTCAGGAATAAGGTGTTGAAAAATAATATTGAGTAAAAAATTTATAAATATTAAAGGGTGATAAGTCTGAAAAAAATTATATTTAGTAATGATATGAAAATTTCTTTGTTCTTGCATTAATTGGGCTATTTGCTGGGATTTCAGCGGCTTCATGGCAATTAAGCGACCCATCATTTTTAAAAGGTATTCCTAATACTGTAAGTAAAGAGACATTAATTGCGATAGCTGCTTTTCAGGTAATGATCATTACCTTTGTACTATCAATTATTGGGATAAAATTAGCAAAAAAAGTAGAGTTGAAGCTGTTTACAAATTATAATACGAAGGATAATAGCATCCCATATAACCGTGCATTTATTTAGGATATTTATATTTATGCCACTGTTCTTTTAAGCGTAATAATATGTAAAAGGGGTCCTTGGGGACCCCTTTTACATATTATTACACTCTATAACATCTATTTTTACACACCTAGTTTCCCAGCGAAAGCCAGGATTTCCTCCAGAACCATTTCGCGGACATGGTCTACTTCTTTGAAACTCATAGCTTTGACATAGCATTTTTCTAATTCATCATGAACTGCTTTGCATTCTTTAAGAATGTCAAGTGATTCTAGGAAGGAATGTTGATAGTTTGCATCTGTTTCTTCAATCTTGGAGAGGTTTTTTCTGTAGACTTTCTCTGACATAAATTTAAACATGTCAAGGACTGTATCGTCTGGACCGGGGTCTTTTTCATGAGGCGGTGTGCCGTCGATGAGACAGATACCCAACTTGGGGATGTAAATATTGTCGATGCTGTGCGGGTCAAAACTGCAGTGGTAGTATTCCACGGTAAATCCCTTTTCATTTGCTGCTTGAGCAATTTTTTTAGTCAGGGTGGACTTGCCTGTACCTGCCCGTCCTTTTAATATGAACTTCCTGGTTGCTCCGGACAGTAGCTCATCTAGGTAGTTTACAGGGCCTTGAGGTGTGGAAGCTCCGGCAAAACGGCGTATTTCTTGTACAAGACCACCATCTTTGTTATCAGGATAAGCTCCAAAAAAATCGTTAATTAGTTGATCTGTCATTTTGTCAATAGCAGACCAGTTCATGCCTTCCATATAAAGTTGTTCCAATTTATCATGATATTCTTTAGCTTCCTTCATCTTGGCATAAGTTTTCCGGTACAGTTCTTTGTTTTGATCCGTCAGGTTAATGATATCCGTGCGGCTTTCCAGGAGTAGTTCTTCATTCCAGAAGTTACCAAGGTTAACGAGTTTATCAACGACTCCAGGATACTTCGGGTCTCTGAGATGCGGGGCTGTACCATCCACTATTCCAATACCGATATCCCTAAAAATGACCCCATCTAATGAATCTGCGTCAGAAGAACACCATAAGAGCTCTGTATTATGGCCTCTGGCAGTCATTTCTTTTGTTACATAAGACAAGAAAGTAGATTTACCTGTTCCGGGACCTCCTTTTAATATTATTAGTTTTTCAAGGTTGTTGACATTATAATCCCACAGAGAATAAAAGCCCTCACAGCTGTTAGACCCAGGAAAGTATTGCCTGACAGACCCTTTTTTCAATGTAACGTCCCCCCTTCTTTTTAGTCATAACATAGTATGAGGGGGGACGTTTTCTTGTTACAGGGAGGAACCAGAAGTGATATATAGAACTAACTTAAAGGAAATGATTGCCTAATAAGAATGAGCGACGGCAACTATGAAAAAATCAAGAGAATGGTTGAGAGTCAGAAAGAAAAATATGGATGGGAATTCATTTTTATTGGAGCTAATATCGATGCGATTTCTACAGCTGCAAGATTTGGTATCGATGCAGATCGGGCCGCGAACTATCATGCTGATGGTGAAGGCACAAGATTAAATTACGAGGCAGTCAGTAATGTTGTCAGCGAGCTTCGTGCTTCTAGACCAATTACAGATAGTTGGAAAGCGAAAATCGATAAAGACTTCGAAAACCGAAGTAAAAAGAAAAAGAAATAGGAACCTAAACAAGGGAAGCTTTGTATGTAAGGGAAATATTTAACTTAAAATGATAGATGGAAAAAAGGTGGAGACCACTACAACTATTGTTATGCTAAAAAATCTAAAGCCAAATATGAAGATTAAGGAATTTTACAAGAAGGTTTTTAATGAAAAACTGAAAATTGGTTTGTTTTGATTATACCGGTGATAGTAATAGGCATTTTCATGCTGTCGGTATGGATTTTGTCTGCAATTGAACATCTCGCCGTTAAGGATGAGGAAGAGATTCAGATAGATACACTGCTCATAAAGATGCTTGATACTCCCGGGCACACACCTGAATGTTCGGTATATATTGTTTCTGACCTTGAAAGGGGCAGTGAACCTGCTCTAGCTTTTACAGGAGATACTCTTCTGGTGGGCGATGCGGGGAGCCAGATCTGTTCCCGGATATCAAGGAAGAACTGGCCTCAAAACTTTATTAAAGCCTTCGAAGGTTGGATCCCACGGTAACGGAAAAAGATAAGAGTTGTGAACTTCCTTAAAATCTTAGCCCCGTCAATAAAGTTGAAGTGGCTGAATTCGGAAACATATAAAAATAGATTTAATTGGCGTTTCATTTTTATTATAGCTAAATTTTTTACTTGACTTATTCCACTTTTGGTATTAATATAGCAATTGGAACTGAAGGAGGTGCGCAATGAAGAATATTTACGACATTATGTTGAATCCAGTGCGTATGAGAATTATTCAGACGCTTGCTGTAAGGCAAAATATGACCGCAACAGAAATTTGTGAAAAAATCAGTGATGTTCCTCGAACCACTCTGTACCGCCATATCAAAATTTTGTTGGACAATGATATTCTGTCGGTCATTTCCGAGCAAAAGATCAGAGGAAGTCTTGAAAGAACACTCGCTATAAATACTGGACAAATAGTGAAGCACAACACGTTAGAAAATGCCGTTCAAAATGCGTTTGCTTTTTTAATGAAAAAATATGCAATGTTCCAAGACTATTTTAACGATGAAAATCCTGATCCTGCAAAAGATAAAATATTTTTAAACAACACGATACTTATGACGACTGATGATGAGTTTGATCAGTTTTTATCGGAGTTAAGTGAACTACTTATGAAGTATAATTATGAGTTTTCAAAAGAAAGAAAAGCCAGAGATATTTCAATCATATCTGCCCCGGAGGAGAAGTGAAAATTATGAAATCGAACGACAATACAGGCATTAAACCAAAACATAAAGGAGGTAAGAAAGTCAGGATGGTATTCGGAATTATTCTCGCAGTGATTACTGTGTGTATGCTGAATGGGACTATTTTGCACGCAACATATTTTGAGAGCAAAAAGGAAGAAATAGAACCATACGGTCAGATGGTTGATGTTTATGATGGGCAAATGCATGTCTACAAAATGGGAAGTGGTAAAGAAACAATCATTTTAACTTCCGGTATGGGGATTGGGCTCCCGTCCGCAGATTTTGGTCCACTTATGCGTCGGCTAAGCGAAAAGTATACAGTGATTTGCATTGAGTATTTCGGTGTCGGATTCAGTAGTCAAACGCAGAGAGCAAGAACTTGTGAAAACTATGTGGATGAAATTCGTACGGCACTGAAAAGTGCCGGGGTAGAAGCTCCTTATATTTTAATGTCCCACTCTATATCGAGCGTATACAGCGAATACTATGCTTCAAAATATCCCGATGAAGTGCAAGCCATCATATCTCTTGACGGAACCTCTACTGCTTATATTGGCGACGATATGCCTGGTTTTGTTAAGTCATTACTTGGTGTAGCTAAGTTTCAGCAAGCCATAGGATTCACTTCTATTGTGGCGCCTATAGCCACCAATAAAGACAACCTGCTCTCTATTGGCTATACAGAAAAAGAAATAAGTGACCTGATTTATTACGCCGGATTTTCTATGAACGATAACACTTTGAATCAGATTGCATGTACTACGGACTATATCAAAGATGCTAACAAGCTGACGTATCCGGGGAATGTGCCGTACTTCAAGATCATTTCCAGGCAAACTTATGAAACCAAGAACAGCCAAATCAAGATAACACCGCAAGAATATCAAAAGCAGCACCTTGCCCGCATTGGTGATCATGCAAAATATGAAATTCTGGACGGAACGCATTTCATATACCTAAACAATGTTGATCAAATTTCAGAAATCACAGATGAGTTTTTATCAGAATTGAATCATTAACCCTGACCAAAAATATTATGAGCATTCGCTTCCTAAAGGGCAATCGAAAGGATATATAGTAAGATGATCCACCCCGACCCCTTTGTTTTTAGGGGGTCTTACCTTTAGGCAAAATAATATTTCCGCGTATCAGTATCTTCTTTAAACACATGAGTAGATAGTCGTGTGTTTAAAGAAGAAATAGGTTGTTTAGGTATTATTGCTTCCTCAGGCTAATGTTTGAGGGTTTTTTTTATTTCGGGGATGCGTACTTTTACACAGAAATAAAGAGATACACAAAATAAGAAGGGTATTTGAATAATAAAAAAAATAATCTTTACACTGATAAGATTTAGTGCTATAGTCTTAACGGTGTAAAGATTATATTGGAGGTATAGAAATGCAAAATAGAAAATATCATCATGGAGATTTAAGGAATTCACTCATTGAAGCTGGTATCGAACTTATTAATCGTGAAGGGGCAAGCGTACTCTCATTAAGGAAAGTAGCTGCATTATGTGGTGTAAGTCAGGCAGCCCCTTATAGCCACTTCCAAAGTAAGGAAGACTTGCTAGGTGCGATGAGGGAGTATGTTATAGAACAATTTATGGAAGTACTTGAGACATCTATTCAAGACTGCAAGGATCAGAATAACCCACGGTTGCTTATTCAAATGGGTAAGAATTATGTAATGTTTTTTATTAAGAATCCTCAATATTTTACGTTTATTTTTTCCCAGCAATGCATTGAGATAAATCTATCACTGGATGGCGATGAAACAAAGAATTTTCCTCCTTTTCAGCTTTTCAAAACGAAGGCTGTTCCAATTATGAATAATCTCGGAATGTCAAAAGCAAGAGTGGAAGATGCCATCATATCAATGTGGGCAACCGTACATGGGCTTTCTTCCATTGCAACAATGAAAAATGTTCATTACAACAAGGACTGGGAAACAAAGATTGAAGATATTATCTGGAACATACAAGTATTGGCTGTTTGATTATACATGAGGAGACGGATGTAAAATGATAATTGAAAAAATTATGCAATTAACTAATAAATCATTTTTTCAAAGGGTGGTGAGGATTATGATAACTATACTAGCTGTTTCACTTGCCTGTGCATTTATTTTTGTGGGCGTGCTGTTGGTAGGGAATCCCGGAAAACCTGTATCCTTTCTGGACATGAAAGGAATACCACTGGCGGAAAGCATTTCTGAAAAAATCTATGTAGACATCAATGGAATGAAGCAGGGCATGTTTATCAAGGGTAAGGATAAAAAGAAGCCAGTACTGCTTTTCCTGCATGGAGGTCCGGGTATGCCCGAATACGCAATTAGCCGGAGTTATCCTATGGTTCTTGAGGACTATTTTACCGTTTGCTGGTGGGAGCAGCGTGGTGCGGGTCTTTCCTACAGCTTTGATATTCCCCTTGAAACAATGACATTCGAGCAATTGATATCCGACACAATTGAGGTATCAAATTACCTCCGCAAGCGCTTTGGTCAGGAGAAGATTTATCTCATGGCTCATTCGGGCGGGACCTTTACTGGTATCCAAGTAGCATCACGGGCGCCGGAGTTATACCATGCCT
>PHAD01000030.1 GCA_002841595.1 Firmicutes bacterium HGW-Firmicutes-12 | reverse complement strand
TGCTCGTAACGTGAGCTTACGGCTTAGATACTCGGTACTAGACCTTTAACCTCGCCCTCAGCGGTCCATTTACTGTGCTGCGTTCTGCAGGAATTCCACCATCCCCTGCTCTCTAAAAGTGCACGTCACAGATTTTCTCCGCTTCATCGGTTTTTAGTGCATTAAATTAATATTAGATTAGCACCATCAAAATAAGAAGTCAAGTAATTATTTCATTGATTATACAACATGTTCGGTAACCATAAGATAATATCCGGGAATAACCAGCATAATACGACAGCTATGATTTGTAGCATTATAAAGGGGATTACTCCACGGTAAATATGGGTCGTCCTTACCTCGGGTGGAGCAACTCCCTTTAGATAAAAAATCGAATAAGCAAACGGAGGTGTTAAAAATCCTGATTGCATAACTATAATCATCATCATGGCAAACCAGACCGGATCATACCCTAGTCTAGCCACAATAGGAGTAAATATTGGTACGGCAATCATGATAGTACCTAACCAGTCGAGGAACATTCCCATAAAGAAGACAATTGTGAACATTGTTAAGAGAACACCCCAATTAGGAACTGATAATCCCATAATTAAATCATAGACTACCTCGACTCCGCCTAGACGGACATATACTCCACTAAAAAAGCTAGCACCAAACATCACCATATATATCATACAACTTATTGTCATAGTATTAAAAACAGCTTCTTTCAAATTTTGAAAGGTTAATTTCCGATAAGCAGCAGCCAATAAAACGGAAGCAAAAGCTCCTAGTCCTGCAGCCTCAGTAGGTAATGCGAAGCCTACAATAATACTACCTAATACAGCCATAATAATTACGACAACCGGAATAACGGAAGTAAACAATAGGTATAATTTACGTGACACGGAAATATCTACTTCACTCTTTGGTAAAGCCGGACCCAGTTTTGGATTTATATTACAGCGTATAATAATGTAGATAAGATATAAAAGCACCAATAAAAGTCCAGGTCCAATTGCTCCCATAAATAAATTCCGTAAATGAACGCCACCAGCCGCATCATCATAGACTATTAAGAGGATACTTGGTGGAATTAGTACCCCTAAAGCACCCCCGGCACATATGGACCCAGTTGCTATAGGTAAATCGTAATCATATTTTATCATGGCAGGTAAAGCTAATACTCCCATGATAGCAACAGAAACACCGATAACTCCTGTTGCTGTTGCAAGAATAGCGCAAGCAATAATTGTTGCAATTAATAGACCGCCACGCAATTGCCCTAATATAACATGTAGAGCATCATAAAGACGAATAGCTATCCCGGACTTCTCTATCATAATCCCCATGAACGTAAATAATGGTATAGCAATCAATATAAAATCCATCAAGGTAGTATTTGTATTCAATACGAATACATGCATTGCCTGTGGACCTAAAAAAGTCAAACCAAATATCATCGCTACTCCACCCATCACAAAAGCGATAGGATAGCCTAAAACCAAGAAAAATACAAGCGACCCCGACATTAATAGGATAATTATTTCACGGCTCAAGAACGAGCACCACCTTTAACAAACCATATAGCATCACGAATAAACTCAACCACTCCTTGGATAAAAAGCATAACGGCTCCAACTAATGTCCAAGCTTTCAAAGGCCACAGTAATGGATACCAACGACCCCAATAATCTTTATCTTGTCCTACATATGAATCCACCAAATAGTAGCTCATAATTTTTATTCCAAAATACCAAAGAGGAACAAAAAACAACAAAAAAAAGAAAATATCTACGGCTGCTTTTACTCGATCAGGAAACCTGTTATAAAGAACATCTATACTGATATGTCCTTTTCTTTTCAGTACATAAGCCATACCCAACATAATCATGCAACTACATAAAAAATAACTCATTTCATGACTCCAGATCAATGAATTATTAAAGCCTTTGCGCATTATTACCTCATAGGTCATGATAATAAAAACAGGAATTATTAACCACGCAGTTGTTTTTGCTACATATTCATGGAATTTGTCAATATAATCTAATGTTCGTAATAATGATTTCATCTTCTGTCCTCCATTATCAATGAAATTGTTAATAACAAGAAAAGTTAAGAACATATATATCATTTATCACCTCATCATAATATATTAGATAGACACTTGAAAGTATTTTATGAGTTTTTCTGCTTAATCTGTTCTATTTAACTAGATTTAGTAATTGTTTTTCTATTTAGTACATTAATATGGAAGTTATTTACTATTTGTTATGTTGTATCCAAAAACATCCTAGTGCAATATACAATTTCAGTTGTTATAATAAGAAACGTTCTGCGGTGTAAGTTACTCTGAGTATTTTTTTACTACAATTGAGTTTTTCGGGAGTTCGGGTCTTATTATCTGCTGCTATGCCCCACCAGAAAGAGGGGACAGCTAAAGTAGTAAGTAGAACACCCACCTGTGAGATGCAGGTTCAAAAAACTCAGCGGACGGCATCGCGGTATTAGTACTTAACTACCCTGCAGTTATTAATTTAACTGCAGGGTTATATTTTGTATGCATCCAATTATGAAAAGAGGAATTCTTGGACTCGTTAAAGAATTAAATATTATACACTTATAATACATGTATTTGCATGTATTTGCATGTAAATTTGCGAAGGAGGAAGTTCTATGCTTAAACTTGAGGATATTGTTCGGGTATCAGAAGATTATGTTAAAGCTAGTTCCCTAAACTTTGTTGAAGAGATGGAAAACTTGCAGCTTTGGGAAAATACAATTCTATTCGGCGTGGCTTCAGCTGATGATCCTATCTTCGAGGATTATAAGAAACCTGAAATTATTGGTCCCCATCACATCAGTCCTAAAGAGTGGATGCCAGAAGCGCAATCCGTCATATCCTTCTTTCTCCATTATTCCGACCGTGTTAGAAAGACTAACTATAGCCCAGATTATCCCTCTACTGAATGGCTCTACGGACGTATTGAGGGTGATTATGTAAATATTGCTCTACGTAAGTACATTTGTGAAACGCTTATAGAATCTGGTGAGAAAGCGATATCTCCTTCGGATGACCCACGCTGGCTGCGCTTAGGTTTCAACAGTAATTGGTCTGAGCGTCATGCAGCTTATGCGGCAGGTCTGGGGACCTTCAGTTTGTCGAGACATCTCATAACGAAAAAAGGTAGTGCCGGACGTTTCGGCAGTATAATTACTAGTGCGAAACTTGAACCGATAAAGCGTCCATATACTGATCCTTTTGAATACTGCAATAAATGCGGCGCTTGTTTCCCGCGCTGTCCTGCACAGGCCATTACTGAAAAAGGTAAAGAACAAGAACCTTGCTCCCATTTTGTGCATGGTATTGTAGAAGTCGAAAATGCTCCGCGCTTCGGATGTGGAAAATGTACTACTAAGGTTCCTTGCGAAAATGGTATACCAGGCCCCGCAAATAAATAAATTAGTCCTCTTTTTTAACATACTTTAAAAGCACTAGGATAAGATATATGGATATAAGGATCATAAAAGTTCGAATGCCAAAATTAATAGCAACATTTTCTATAGTAGGACCTAATGCTGGGAATACAATTAATAGAAGCACTAATAATACTAATATTAAAAATACCTTGAGTCGATTATTCAAATAATTTCACACCTTCGCAATTAATTATCTCCTAACCATTGTACGACTAGTTGTTATTTATGTCTATTATGTATTGCTATATTCTCGAAATATTTTTACCAATAAATGTACAATATGCCCTACACATAGTAGGGCATATTATTTTTTAACGCTATTGGTTGAAATTATGACTACTTATCTAATTCACCATTATGGAGACCAATACTCCAGTTATGACCATAATTATTATCCCAATTATTGGCGCCGTCATGAAAACAAAAATTCATTCTATCTCCTTCTGGAACAATGTCGCAAGTCCAGCCCTGGGGAATACTACTCATTACTAAATCATTAATACTTGACCAATTATCATTACTTCCATATCCTAAATGAGTATATACTGTGCCTGCTCCACTTTTCGCGAGTAAACCATCGTAAGTTATAGTTAACGTTTCTCCTTCGGATGCCGGTATTGGTGTTATACTGATGCCTTCTACTATTCCAGTAGTGTTTGTTTTACTTTTAGTCGTTGCTTTTCTTGGCATGCTTTTACCTCCTAAAATAAATAATATGACCCTAGTTAATATTATCTATTATTTTTTAAAATTTTATTATGGTAATCCGTAGTATATAATTTTCAGTTCATAGTAACACTAAAAGAAATATTTTTATGGAGCTGATAGAATATGCAGAGATTGAATGTTGGAATTATTGGAGTAGGTTTAGCTTTTGAACGTTTACATTATCCTGCCTTTATGCAATTAGAAGATCGCTATAAGCTTATGGCTTTATGTGACGTTGACCAAGAAAAAACACGTCATTGGGCCGATAAATTACAATTGAACTATGAATTTGACACTTATACCGATTGGCAGGAGATGCTAAATAGAGACGATTTAGATGTAATCGATATAATGGTGCCAATTGAGCTAAATTATAGGATAACCGAAGCCGTAGCAAAGCGTGCCTCTGGTAAACGCATGGGTATAATCGCCGAGAAACCATTAGCTCCGACCATGGAGCAAGCAAAAGCAGCACGGGATTTGGCAAAGAAATACAATATCCCCATAATGATTGCCGAAAACTATCGTTATAACGAGGAAATGAATATAATACGAGATCTGGTGCGCAACAAGCATGTTGGAGATATACTCTACTTCATACAAAATAGTATTGATGATTTTCCAAGTAAAATGATTAAAGATACTTTCCAAGCAAAGGAATGGCGACAGCATCCTGATTACCCAGGGGGCTCCTTAACAGATAGTGCATTGCATGATATCGCAGGGTTACGTCATATCTTTGGCGCAATTGAGAAACTCCAGGCCTTTGGGCGTCCTCAAAAGGCTGATTACTCCCCCTACTCAGTGGTTAATGTAAATCTACTCTTTAAGAACGGTATAACTGGGCAGTTTACCTTTTTCAGTGCAGGAAAAGAAATGCAAAGGCCTCTAACAGGGCTGCGTATTTTCGGTACGCAAGGCATGATATATCTAGAAGAAAAGTCCGCCGGAACTATTAACATAGCTCACAATGACGGACATTCGGAGCAGCTTCCTTATAAACCGGAAGCTGGCTACTATAATGAAATTCTCAATTTCTATAAGGCTCTAACCGGTAAAGAACCGATAAGTGTCACTCCGGAGATGGAATATGGGGATCTAGAAACAATAAACGATATTATTACTTCAATTCAAGAGGAGAAAATTATTAATGTCGATGACAAATTCTCTTATCAACCTTCGTATCATGAACCAAAATCTCAGGGAGTTCATGAATTACACTAATAAGATGCTTATCTATCTCTCTGCCAGGTCCTTTGCAACTATCTGGGCCTGGTAAAGGATTTTTTCTTCATCCAAGGTAAGAAGTTCTTTATTCTTCATAATAAGCTTACCGTCAATTATTACAGTTTTAACATCTGAGGAATGAGCAGAATAAACTAGATTAGCTACTGGATTATGAAGTGGTATCAGATGTGGTTTAAGAAGATCAATCATGACCAGATCAGCCTTATACCCGGGCTTTATTGAACCTAGCTTCGTTAAACCTAAAGCAGAAGCGCCATTTATTGTTGCAAGCTCCAGGACTTGATGGGCTGGAAGAAGTGTAGGATTGCTGTGGTTTACTTTATGTAGCAACGCACATGTCCTCATTTCCTCAAGCATATCCAAGTTATTGTTACTTGAGGCTCCATCAGTACCTAATCCAACCAGTCCACCTTTTTCTAGCAATTGTGGTATCGGTGCAATGCCACTGGCTAGCTTCATATTACTTTCAGGGTTATGGGCAATACCCACTCCTTTTTCGACCAATATGTTAATTTCTTCATCGGAGAGGTGAACACAGTGTGCTGCCAGGACATGCCTCTTATCAAATAGACCAATAGAATCCATTAATTTAATCGGACTCATTCCATACTGCTTTTTAATATCATTCACTTCGGTTATTGTCTCAGCAAGATGAATGTGCAAGCCTACTTTCAATTTGTCAGCTAGTTTCATTACTTTTTGCAAATATTCAGGCGGACATGTGTAAGGTGCATGAGGGCCTAGCATACAGGTGATCCGGCCCTCCGCTTTCCCATGCCAGGAGTTTACTAGCTCCTCTGTTTCCACCATGGCTAGCTCAGCATTATTACCAAAACCAATCATCCCACGGGATAATACCGCCCTTATTCCGCTTTGGGCCGCCACCTTTGCTACCGTATCCATAAAAAAGTACATATCAGCAAAACAGGTCGTCCCTGATTTAATCATTTCTAATATTGCTAATTGTGTACCCCAATATATATCATTTTCAGTCAGGAATGCTTCCCTAGGCCATATTTTTTGCGATAGCCAATCCATCAGTAGCATATCATCAGCATAACCCCGTAAAAGGGTCATTGCCGCATGAGTATGACAGTTAATCAATCCTGGTATAACCAAGCTGTCCTTACCGTCAATATTCTCATAGTCGGGATAACTGCTTTTAAGTTGCATACCAATTTCTTTAATAACACCATCAGCAATAGCTATATCACCAAATATCCAAGAACGTTCACGTATAATGCCATCACAGGGTACTATTATGGCATTTTCAATAAGCAGTTTACTCATTTATTCTCCCCCTTCTCATCATTCTTACTAGCAAGGTCCACTATATTCTCAAGATATGGCGGCCTTGCGATACCGCAATCCGTTATAATTGCCGTAATTAGATGGTTCGGTGTGACATCAAAGGCAGGGTTATATACTTTAACTGCTTCAGGTGCTAATTGAATATTTCCCCAGCGACGGATTTCATCATGTTCTCTTTCTTCAATTATTATTTCTTTTCCTGATGATATATTCATATCCACAGTCGAAAAAGGAGCCGCAACATAGAAAGGAATTTGATGATGCCCTGCTAAGACGGCCAAGCTATAGGTTCCTATTTTATTAGCTGTATCACCATTTGCAGCAATTCTGTCTGCTCCCACAATGATTAAGTCTATTCTTTGTTGCTGCATCAAGTAACCAGCAGTACTATCGGTAATTAAAGTAACTGGTATCTTGTCTTCTAAGAGCTCCCAGGCAGTTAAACGGGCCCCTTGCAAAAGCGGCCTTGTTTCATCAGCGAAAACCTCAATCTCTTTACCTTGTTCATGTGCGGCCCTAATTACGCCTAGGGCTGTACCATAGCCGAATGTTGCTAAGGCCCCGGCATTACAGTGTGTCAATATCCTGGCTCCCTGAGGAATTAGTTGCTGACCCAAAAGACCAATTGTCTTATTGCGCGCTAAATCATCTCTCGCGATAGCGTGAGCCTCTTCTTCTATAGTAGTTGATAGCTCTAAAACAGATAGACCTTTAGCGTTATCCCATAACTTAGCCATACGTTGTAAGGCCCAGAATAAATTAACTGCTGTAGGTCTGGTATTACCCAAGGTTTCTTTAGCTATTTCTAACCTTTCTATCAGAGCATTCGAGTCGCTACCTTGGTATTCATTAGCAGCAAGCACGAGACCAAAGGCTGCTGAAACACCAATTGCCGGTGCTCCTCTTACTTGCATTTCTTTAATGGCTTTGGCGGTATCCTGATAGGTTTTACAGGTTATTATTCTTTTCTCTACCGGTAATGCTGTTTGATCAAGAAGGTATAGACAACCGTTCTTATATTCGATAGTCTTCAAAGTTCACCCTCCTACCTTACTTCTGTAGCAGTCTCACTGCAAGTGCAGCCTCTTTCAAGAGAAATCGTCTCCAGGATACTCATAATCAGACGCGATACATCCTGGCTCGACGTCTTCATAGCCTCTACGACCTCACTATGCGATAGAACCGTAGGTGAGATACCGGCGGCAAAATTAGTAACCATCGCTACCGTGGCATAGCATAAACCGGCCTCACGTGCCAGTACGACCTCTGGTACACTCGTCATTCCAACCAGGTCTCCACCTAACATTTTATACATTTTAATCTCAGCGGGTGTCTCAAAACGAGGTCCTTCAGCAGTTACATAACACCCCCCCTTATGTACATTAAGCCCTAATTTTACCGCAGTATTATATATCTCTTCTCTTACCTCACGACAATAAGGGTCGGTCATATCGACATGTAAAAGGCCTTTTGCTCCACCATCAAAAAAGGTAGAAACTCTTCCTTTAGTAAAATCCAAAAATTGATCCACTACTACAAAATCGCCTGGCTTCATATCGTTGTTCAGAGATCCTACAGCTGCAGTGGCTATTACCTTTTTAACACCAATATTCTTTAATGCTTGCAGGTTAGCTCTGTAGTTTACTAGATGAGGCGGAACAGAATGCCCGCTACCGTGCCTGGCTAAAAAAGCAACACTTCTACCTTTGTAGTTTCCGGTCAAAAGGTTTGTTTTGCCATATTCAGTTTTAATTTCTAGCTCTTTGGGTTTTTCGAGCATCTCTGCTTTGTATACTCCTGTGCCTCCAATTACTGCGAGCTCAATATTAACCATCATAAGTCCTCCTTATTTTACACGCCACAACTTTTGTCTGGTTAACCTAGCAGGGCCTTACTGAACAGTTCAGGATTGAAGTGTTCTAAATCATCAATTTTCTCCCCTGTACCTACTAGTTTAACCGGTAGGTTATACTCATCCTGTATACCTAGTACAACACCACCTTTGGCTGTACCATCAAGTTTTGTTAATATTACACCGGTAACTCCGACAGCTTCGGTGAATAGCTTGGCTTGAGAAAGTGCATTCTGACCTGTTGTCGCATCTAAAGTAAGTAATATTTCTTGTGCGCCTACGCCTTCTTTTTCAATGATACGGCGTATTTTCTTTAATTCCTCCATCAGGTTGGTTTTGTTTTGTAAGCGCCCCGCTGTATCAACCACGAGGACGTCACATTTTCTAGATCTAGCAGCTTGAAGTGCATCAAATACAACGGCAGCAGGATCCGATCCCTCACTGTGTTTAATTAAATCTACTCCGGCGCGTTGACACCAGACCTGCAGTTGATCGATTGCTGCAGCTCGGAAGGTATCACCTGCTGCTACTAGTACCTTATATCCTTCCTTTTTAAGCATATTAGTTAATTTACCGGTTGACGTGGTTTTGCCAGCCCCATTTACTCCAACCATAAGTATAACGTTGAGCTGTCCTTTTTCAAGCTGTAAGGTATGATCACCTTCTAGAAGTATTCTCTCAATTTCCTTTTCGAGGTAGGCCTTAAGTTCATGGGATTCTTTTAATTTATTCTCCCGCGTAATTTTACGCAGGCTCTCAACTAACTTCAAAGCTGTATTTACTCCTACATCGGCCTGTATCAAGCCCTCTTCAAGCTCTTCAAAAAGCCCCTCGTCTATCGGCTTCATTCCGGAGATTATACCACTAACTCGCTCAACAAAGGCTTGTCTTGTTTTAGATAAACCTTCTGTAAACTGGTTAAAAAAGCCCATTAAAATTAAATCCTCCTGACATTTGTATGTGCATAGCTTAAGTATGATTTAACTGGCTACCTTCTTAGCTTCCTCAAGTTTCACGGAAACCAGACTAGATACGCCTGTCTCTTCAATAGTTACTCCATATAAGACATGAGCGATCTCCATCGTACCTTTACGGTGCGAGATAACAATAAACTGTGTTTCGTCAGAAAACTCCTTAAGTATCTTAGCAAAATTATTGACATTAGCTTCGTCTAAATTTGATTCTATTTCATCGAGTATGCAAAAGGGACTAGGCTTAACCTTAAGAACAGCCAATAATAAGGCAATAGCTGTCAAGGCTTTCTCTCCGCCTGATAATAAAGAAAGATGTTGCGTCTTCTTACCAGGAGGTTGTGCAATGATTTCGACCCCTGCTTCAAGTACACTATCAGCTTCGGTTAAGGACAATTGAGCTCTTCCACCACTAAACATTTTTATAAACATCTCTTGAAAGGCCTTGTCCACCTTCACATAGGTTTCCTGGAACTTCCTAATCATAATCTGATTCATTTCACGAATAACTTCCTGCAATCGTTGTTTGGCTTCAGTCATATCTTCAATTTGATTAGTCAGGAATTCTAATCTCTCTACAAGCTTTTTATATTCTTCTATTGCCCCAAGATTGACCTCACCTAATGTGCCTATTTCTTCCTTCAATATGATAATCCTCTGCTGAGCAGTGCGACGATCAAGGTCTTGTGGAGACTGTTTTTTGGCCTCTTCAAGGTTAAGACTATATTGTTCATTCAAGCGTTGTACAACAGCTTCTAGTGCAGTCTCATACTTGGATTGTTGAATATCATATTGATGAAGTTTATCCTCTTTTTCTTTAAGCTGTACGCTTATACGCTTAATGTTCTGGAATATTTCGTTTATCTCTTCATGTAGTGAGTACCTGTTGGACTTCATATCTTCCATTTGCTTTTCGAACTCGAGAATGTCAGTCATTTGTCTTTTCTTTTGTGCCTCAAGCTCTTGATAAGCATTTTCCATTTGAATGCGCTTGTTTTTTAGGTCTTGCGATTCCTTTTCTTTATCATGCTTATATTGCGTCAAGTGTTTCAGCCGTTGGCTGAGGTAGGTGTCCTCTTTTTGGAATGCACTCATCTTTTCTTCTATTGTTGCCACTTCAATTCGCATTTGGGTGAGCTTTTCATTCTTCTTAATTCTTTCGGCTTGTTTTATATTTAATTGTCCTTGTATACTTTTAACTTCCTCTTGCTTTTCGTGGATGGTTTTTTTAATCACAACATTAGCTTTTTCTTTATTATCAATCTCTTCTAGAATACTGCTTCTCTCTTTTGTGCCTTCCTCAATCTGCCAGATAATTGTTTCAAGTTCCGTTTTGAAACGTGTGCGTTCAGCACCCCAACGTTCTTGTGTTTTCTTGTTTTCAGCAAATCTGATATGAAGCTCCTGGAGAGTCTCTTTAAATTCAGCGACGCTCTTTCTTTTTCCTACAATAAGCGAAGTTACTTTCTCAATTTCTAGTTGTGACGTTATTATTTCTTTATCGAGTTTTTCTATGTTAGCTTCTAGCTCCTTAAGATTACGCTTACGTCCTAGGATACCACTTGCGTTTTGCTTGATACTGCCTCCTGTCATGGAGCCGCCGGCATTAATCAATTGTCCGTCCAATGTTACAATGCGATAACGATAGCTTGTTTCCTTTGCCTTAGTTATTGCTATAGAAAGGTTCTCAACTACAAATACACGTCCTACTAGATACTCGAGAATACCCGTATATTTACTGTCGTATTGCAATAGCTCACTTAATCTACCCAGTACACCTTTTCCTGAAGGGAGGTTTTCTTGAGGTTTTTTCCCATTCACAGTTGTTAATGGAAGAAAGGTTACTCTTCCTTTTTCATTGGCTTTTAACCATTCTATGGCCTTTTGTGCCGCTGTTTCATTTTCTGTAATAATATTTTGCAGCGCCCCCCCAAGAGCAATCTCTGCGGCTATTTCAAACATTTTGGGTACGTTTAGAACTTGAGCTACCGTCCCAATTATTCCAGGATGTAGTCCTTCCCTATTGCAGCGAAGTACTTCTCTAACTCCATGAGCATACCCCTGACCTTCGCGTTCCATCTCTTTTATAACTCGTAGTCTTGCTGTAAGACTGTTTCTTTCATCCTGAATAATGCGGTCTTGCTGTGTTAATTCAATTTGTCTTTTTTCCTCAGTATGTAAACTCTTTTCTTTTTCTTGCATTTGTTCTTTAATATTCGTCTGTACTGAAAGTAAATCTAAAGCTTCTTTCTCCAGATTACTAATTGTACCGTTCACTGTATCCATTTCTTGAGTAGCATTAGACGATTTGGATCTAATATATTCCTGCTGTTTTTCTATGTTTGCAAGTCTTTGCTTCAAGCTATTTAGCTCGTTATTAACCTGCGTTTCCTCTTGCAAAACTTCAAAATGTCCATTCTTTAAATCATCTAATCTTTGCGAAAGCTCTTGGTCATCAAGTAGATCCTTAGATAAAAACTGTTCATAATTCTGTAATTCCTCTTGGGCTATCTGTAATTTCTTACGCAAGTCTTCTCCTGAAGTCTTTTGTGTCTCGTACTCACGATTAAGAGTTTCAATCTCTTCAATCAGCTGTTGAATATCATGGCGAAAGGTTTTCCTCCGTGTGCTTATATTAGAGATACGTTCTGTAATGAGGTTCATTTCACTCTCATTCTTCTCAAGACGAAGTGTTTCCATATATATTTTTTCCTGCTGAGAACTTATTTCCTCATCTTTTTTTTGCAGCAGGAGCTTTTTTTCTTCTTCATATGATTGGGCTTCAAGGTATTTAGTACGATGCTCTTCAATCTCTTGGTCTTGGTTTTGCCTGTTTTTTTCAATATTTTGCAAACGTCGACTCGACGTTGTCATTTCCTCTACCAATAATCCTATTTCAAGACCATCAAGTTCAGTTTTTTGTTCTTTATATATTTTGGCAACTCTGGCTTGCTCAAAAAGCGGTTCCTGCTGCAACAGCAGTTCACCCACAATATCATTTAGTCGAATCAAACTAGTATCTGTATCTTCTAATTTTCGGGTTGCTTCTTTTTTTCTATGACGGTATTTAACAATACCAGCGGCTTCCTCTATCAGTCCTCTACGTTCCTCCGGCCTAACGCTAAGAATTTCGTCGACCTTACCTTGTCCAATGATAGAGATACCCTCTCTTCCAACACCCGTATCCATAAAAAGTTCATGAATATCGCGCAAACGGCAGGGTACACGATTAATTAAATAATCACTTTCTCCTGATCTATAAAGACGTCTTGTTACCGTTACTTCATTAAATTCTAAAGGAAATACCCCAGAAGTATTATCAATGGTTAACGAGACTTCGGCCATTCCCAAGGAGCGTCTTTTCTCACTCCCGGCAAATATTACATCCTCCATTTTACCGCCTCGTAAAGATTTTACACTCTGCTCTCCTAAGACCCAACGAACAGCATCAGCTATATTTGATTTTCCACTGCCATTTGGACCAACAACGATAGTTACCCCAGGCTTAAACTCCAAGGAGGTTTTATCGGCAAAAGATTTAAAGCCATGTATTTCTAATCGCTTAAGATGCACTATCCTCGCCCTTTCTTATGTGTATCTTAGTTCTTCTATTCTTCATCTTCTATTCGATATTTTTCCAGAAATTCCTGTCGTGAAAGGGAAATGGTTTGAGTCTCGCTTCCTACTAAAAGATCATTATTATTAACAGTAGCGTCAGGAATAAATTCAATATCAGTTTCAGGAAAGATACTCTTTAGAATTGTCACATTGGCCTTTTTATGTCCGATAACCTTAGAATGATCTCGAGAATTAAATACTATTCTAATCTTTTGTGGTTTTACTCTAATCCTACTGATTACTTCTTTTATTTGCTCGAGCATTAGTCTGCTCTCAACCAATTCTCCATAAGCCGGATGATACGGACCCGCCAACAGTTCTTCTTCTGTTCTAAGACTATCAGTTGACTGCAAACCCAAGCGTATAACCGTAATCCGATAATATGAAAATAACCCCAGCCATCGTGCTCCCATATCTACAGCCTCTGTAAGAGTCCAGGGCTTGTACAAGCCTTTACTATAATATTCAGCCAAAGCAGTATCCTTTAAGACGACTGCAGGGTATATACGTACTCCATCCGGCTTTTCTTGTATGGTCTTTTTAGCTGTATAATATGCTTTTTCTTGATTATCTCCGGGCAATCCTAACATAAGCTGGTAGATAAGTTCAAAGGGATACTTTCTGATCAGCTTGGTTGCTTGATAAGTTATAGCACTAGTGTGACCACGCGAACTTTTTTCGAGTATCTCGTCAACTAGTGACTGCACGCCTAATTCAATGGTTGTGACACCATAGGATATTAACCGGTCAAGTATTTCTACAGTTATATAGTCCGGTCTGGTTGATAGTCGTATTCCAGTAATTTTCCCTTGTTCCTTTAGAGCATAAGCTTGTTCCAACCATGATACTTGTTGCTTTGTGCTTAGACCTGTAAAACTACCACCAAAAAAAGCAACCTCAATTCTCTCCGGTGCTCCCTTTAGGGTACTTAGTACTTCGTCCACTTTACTTATTACCTCTTCAGGCCTAGCGGCTTGTACGCCGGTAATTTTCCATTGGTTACAAAAAGCACAGCTAAAGGGACAGCCCATATGTGGAATGAAAAAGGGTATTATTATGAACTTACTCATACTAAATTTCTCCTAAATCTTTAAGAGCTATTTTTGCGGCTTCCTGTTCAGCTTCTTTTTTCGTACGACCACTTCCCTGAGCTATTTCTTTATCATTTAAATATACTGCCGCATAAAAGGTTTTCTCATGGTCAGGTCCTTCTTCTTTTAATATTTTATAAGCAATATGATTGTCCGGTTTCTTCTGTACATGCTCTTGTAGTTGCGTTTTAAAATCATTAAATATACCGTCAATAGAGGCAATAATTTTGTCCTTCATTATAGAAATTACTAGATTGCAAGTTTTCTCCATCCCAATTGTTAGGTAAAGTGCACCAACAAAAGCTTCAAAACAATCGGCTAAATTGGATGGGCGGTTGGCTCCACCCATGTGTTCTTCGCCTTTTCCCATTAACAAATATTCCCCAAGCTTAATTTCACGGGCGGCATCAGCTAGCGAAGCTTCGCAAACTAACGAAGCCCTAATTTTAGTTAATTCTCCTTCAGACTTATGAGGGTATTGCACAAACAGATGATGAGCAATAGTTAAGCCCACCACTGCATCTCCCAGGAATTCCAAGCGTTGATTATGTTCAAAATAACCTGTGTGTCCGTCATATAGATATGAGGGATGTATAAGCGCCCGATCCAACAAGTTAAAATCGTTTACATTTTTGATATTTAATCTATTTAAGATCTCTGTTATTCTTACTTTGCGTTTCTCATCCAAGGCTTTTCTTCCTCCATCGACTAATAACTACAACAAAGGAGGCTATTTAAGCCTCCTTTATATTATGCCCCATATTTTCCAATGAGAACAGAGGCATTTTGGCCCCCGAAACCAAAAGAATTACTCATGGCATATTTCACCGTTTTTTCCCTGGCCTTATTTGGTACATAGTCCAAATCACATTCGGGGTCCTGCTCTTCATAATTGATAGTAGGAGGTATCATACTATTTTTGATAGCTAATGCACTAACTATCAGCTCTACCCCTCCAGCAGCTCCTAGTAAGTGTCCCGTCATCGATTTGGTTGAACTAATCGCCACTTTATAGGCATAGTCGCCAAAGACATTTTTTATAGCCATAGTCTCGAATTTATCATTCAACTCAGTAGACGTTCCATGAGCATTAATATAGTCGATATCCTCAGGTTTTAACCCAGCAGTTGCTATTGCTTCTCGCATTGCCGCAGCAGCTCCGGTTCCACCTGGAGCCGGCGCCGTCATATGATGGGCATCAGCCGTTGCTCCAAAACCAAGCACTTCTGCATAAATGCGGGCTCCCCTTTTTTCGGCACTCTCTAAGCTTTCGAGTATTAAGATGCCGGCCCCTTCACCCATTACAAAACCATCGCGTCTGGCATCAAAGGGACAGCTAGCCTTTTGTGGTTCATCGTTACGCGTAGACAGGGCTTTCATTGCACAGAAACCGGCTAGAGCTAATGGAGTTATTGAAGCTTCTGTCCCCCCAGTAATAATTACATCTGCCTCATTATATTTAATTCTTCTGAATGCATCTCCCACAGCTGTGGTACCAGATGCACAAGCCGTAACGACTGCGGCATTCGGTCCTTTCAATCCTAGACTAATAGCAACCTGACCCGGGGCCATATTGCCAATCATCATCGGGACAAAAAATGGACTGACTCTGCCTGGACCTTTCTCATGCAAAGTGCGCGCAGATTCCTCGAGAGTTTCAATACCCCCGATACCAGATCCTAATATGACCCCCGTCCTGTCTCTTTGCAAATTATCTTGATTTAGCCCAGCATCTTCGAGCCCCATTTTTGAGGCAGCTACCGCAAACTGAGTAAAACGATCCATTCTTCTAGCTTCTTTCTTTTCCATGTATAAAGAAGGGTCGAAGTCTTTTACCTCGCCAGCAATATGTGTAGGATAGGCGGAAGTATCAAAACGAGTAATTGTGCTGATGCCAGATTCCCCAGCTATGAGCTTCTGCCAAAAAAGTTCTGGTCCTGTGCCTACAGGAGTTATTACTGCTAACCCAGTTATTACTACTCTTCTAGTCATATTTCACCTCTTAATATGTATTGCACGCTATTTTTATTTCAACGAAATCTCCTACTTACTTACAAAAGATTACGGATTATTTCCTTTACCGGTAAGATTTCTTTAATTTTTTCAATATATTCTCCAGAAAAGATCAATCCATTTTCAATATCTCCCTCCTGGGCTCTTCTAAGTGCCTCAAGAATACAAAAGCTTCTTGCACACCCCTTCAGACATCCAGCACAATCCATCGGTACTAAGGATAAATCCTTACCTATGCGGTCTGTAAAAGCATTCCGTATTGCACGGCCAGGCAATCCTACTGGGCTATCAATTAATATTATATCCTTGTTCGTAGCCTTGACATAGACTTCCTTCAGCTTTATGTCAGCATTAGATTCTTCACTTGCAGCAAAACGTATTCCCATCTGTACCCCATCAGCACCCAAATCCAGTACCTCATGCAAGTCATCCTTATCTACAATCCCACCAGCAGCAATTACTGGTATTGATACTGCATTTTTAATTATAGGCAACAGGCTTCGTACTGATTGATCTGTTCCTAGGTGTCCTCCGGCCTCCTTGCCTTCAACAATAATAGCAGAAGCACCCATTTTTTCAGAGATTTTAGCTAGTTTCACTGTGGACACGATCGGCACTACAGGAATACCGGCTTCTCTACCCCATCCGAACATATCGCGTGAAAATCCTGCCCCTGCAACTAGCAGGTCGATTTTCTCTTCAATTGCAACACTCATTAGTTCGGCGAAGTTCGAAACTGCGAACATTATGTTAACACCTATAATACCAGAAGATAAAGACCTGGCCATCCTAATTTCTTCACGCAGCTCCATGGGTGACATTCCACTTCCGGCTATAAGGCCAATACCGCCTTCAGTCGCAACAGCTGCCGCTAGCTTGGATGTAGAAATACGTGTAGCCATACCTCCTTGGATTATGGGTATTTTGGGTTTTAGATTTCCTATGCGAAGTTCGGGTAATTTCACCGTTTCCCCTCCTACCTATTCATTAGGAGGTCCCGTGGTAATTATTCGACGGGAACCTCCTAATTAAAACTCTACTGTTTGTCTTTTATGTATTCCACAGCATCACCAACAGTTTTAATCTTTTCTGCGGCCTCATCGGGTATCTCCATATCAAACTCTTCTTCGAGAGCCATAATAAGTTCTACCACATCCAATGAATCAGCATTAAGGTCGTCAAAACTTGTTTCCAGTTTAACATCAGCAGCTTCAACTCCAAGTTGCTCAGTAACTAATGATTTTACTTTTTCAAAGATGTCCATCCTTTCACCTCCCTCCGAAAGTCATTAAAGAATTGCGTAATTACATAGTCATACCACCATCAACAGCAATTACCTGCCCTGTAATATAATCAGAGTAGGGACCTGCTAGGAATAAAATCAGATTAGCAATATCGTCAGGATTACCTAAACGACCGACCGGTATGCGCGAAGTAATTTCCGCCTTGACTTCTTCAGTGAGCTTATCGGTCATGTCGGTCCTAATAAAGCCAGGTGCAATAGCATTAACCATTATACCACGTGAAGCTAATTCTTTTGCAGTACTTTTTGTAAGACCAATTATTCCGGCTTTAGCAGCTGAGTAATTAACCTGGCCGGCATTACCACTAATTCCTACTACAGATGATATGTTGATTATCCTTCCGGATCTTTGCTTCATCATCGGGCGTACAACTGCCCTAGTGCAATTAAAAACTCCAGTCAAATTCGTACTAATAACCTTCTCCCAATCCTCATCCTTCATACGCATGAGTAGTCCATCACGGGTAATCCCTGCATTATTAATTAAAATGTCAATCTTACCGTAACGGTCCATAATTTTTTTAATTAGTTCTTCGACTTGTTCTGATGATGTTACATCAGCCTTTGCCAGCTCACCGGATCCGCCCATTTCGCAAACGAGATCCAAGGTTTCTTTGGCAGCTTCATCATTACCCTGATAGTTTATTATTACTTTTGCCCCTTCGCCGGCAAGCTTAAGAGCAGCCTGCCTACCTATTCCACGGGATGCCCCAGTAACAAGAGCTACCTGGTTTTCTAATGTATTTACAAAGGTCATTTTTTATGCCCCCTTTAGTACAGGTAATACTGTCTGCAAAGTGGTTTCATTTTCAATATTATACATTTCTACGTTTTTATCAATCTTTTTTATTAATCCTGTTAAAACTTTTCCTGGACCAATTTCGACAAATGTAGTTGTACCAAGTGCAATTAAGTTTTCTATTGACTGATACCAAAGCACAGCACTACTTACCTGATTAATTAAATTAGTACTAATAGTCTTTGGATCGCTTGTAAGCTTTGCATTAACATTTGCCATCACCGGAATTAGCGTTGATTGTAACTCAAACATTTCAAGGGCTTCTTTTAGTTTAATTGATGCAGGCTTTAATAAGCTGGAATGAAATGGTCCACTCACTGAAAGCATCACAGCCATTTTGGCTCCAGTAGCCTTAGCTAATTCTACAGCTTTTTGAACCGCTTTGACCTTCCCGGCAATTACTATTTGTGCAGGAGAATTATAGTTGGCAATTTCGACTTGACCTTCTCCGCCGGCAAGCAGACAGATTTCTTCTACCTTTTCTTTATCAAGTCCTACAATCGCAGCCATGGTTCCTTCTCCAGGGGGTACAGCTTCTTGCATATAGCTTCCTCTTTGTCGAACCAATTGGATTGCATCAGTAAAGGAAATAGCACCTGCAGCAACTAAGGCAGTATACTCACCTAGACTATGTCCCGCAGTATAGTCAGGTTCTATCCCTTCTTCTTGTAGAATACTCAAGATAGCTACGCTAGTGGCAACGATTGCTGGTTGTGTATTTATTGTCAGTTTCAAGCTCTCTTCCGGTCCGGAAAAGCACATTTCGGAGAGGTTAATACCTAGCTTTTCATCAGCCTGTCGAAATACTTCTCGACCTGCAGAATATTTTTCAAAAATATCTTTACCCATTCCGACATATTGTGATCCCTGCCCTGGAAATATAAAAGCTATTTTTTTCTGATTACTCATACCATACCCCTTAAAATATTTTTGCCTTATCTAATAAAACTTCTTTAGCTCCTTTTATAATCTCTTCAATAATCTCTCCAGCCGGCTGAATTCTATTAACCATTGCGGCTACTTGACCAGACATAACCGAACCCATTTCAATATCTCCATCTATGACAGCCGCTCTTAAACGCCCTAAACCTAAATTCTCTAGTTCTTCTTCTGGTGCTTGAATTTTGTTTAGTCTATCAAATTCTTTACTTAATTTGTTCTTCAAGACCCTAACATAATGACCATGATAACCTGTCAAGACAGTTTCGCGATCTTTAGCATTTATAATTGCATTTTTATAATTAATGTGTGCAGTACACTCCGTCGCACAGACAAAGCGAGTCCCTATTTGTACACCCTTTGCCCCCAGGCATAAAGCTGCGGCCATCTGTCTGCCATCAGCAATTCCACCTGCGGCAATTACTGGAACCTTGACTGCATCAATTATTTGTGGCACCAAGGCCATTGTAGTCAAATCGCCAATATGACCGCCACATTCCATCCCTTCGGCAATAAAAGCATCTACTCCATTTCTTTCTAAGCGTTTAGCCAAGGCTACCGATGAGACAACGGGCATAATTTTAATACCGGCTTCCTTTAATTGAGGAATATGTTTTCCGGGATTACCTGCCCCAGTGGATATTACCTCAACTTTCTCCTCTAAAACAACTTGGATTACCTCTTCAACAAAAGGCGAAAGATAATATACATTAACGCCGAAAGGTTTTTTTGTTAATGCTCTAGCTTTTCTTATTTGTGCCCTAACTATCTCTCCAGGTGCATTTCCTGCACCAATAATACCTAAACCACCAGCCTCTGAAACTGCTGCAGCTAATTCAGCTGTCGCTACCCAGGCCATACCTCCCTGGATGACAGGATATTTAATATTGAACAAATCGCATAATTCTGTATGTATGGTCATTTTATCTCCCCTTTCACATGAGCCATCTCATCACACTAGCCCCCCAAGTAAGCCCAGCTCCAAAGCCTACCAATACGATCAAGTCTCCTTTTTTTAATAATCCCTTATTAGTCGCCTCCTCCAAGGCAACCGGGATTGAGGCACTCGACATATTTCCATACTTATCTAAGTTGATAAATACTTTTTCCTGGGGTAAACCTAATCTTTTTGCAGCCGCTTCAATAATGCGGGTATTCGCTTGATGTGGGACCAGAAAATCTACATCTTCTTTCGTAAGTCCCGCTTTATCAAGTGCATTAATAGCTGCTTCTCCCATTATTTTAACAGCAAATCTGAAAACTTCATTGCCTGACATTTGTATAAAATGCTCTTTATTAGTTAATGTCTTATCGGTAGCAGGGGTTCGCGAACCACCGGCTGGTATCTTTAGCAAATCACTGCCGCTACCATCAGAACCTAAAACAAAGGATAGAAAGCCTTCCCCCTCATCAACTGGGCGAATAACAGCAGCTCCAGAACCATCACCAAAAAGAACACAAGTGTTTCGATCTTCCCAGTTTAAGAATCTAGTCATGGCTTCAGTAGCCACTACAAGAACGGTATCATACGCTCCTGAGGCTACGAACTGGTTAGCCGTAGACAGAGCATATATAAATCCTGTACAGCCTGCAGAAATATCGAAAGCTGCGGCATTTATTGCCCCAATTTTGTCTTGAACTATACTGGATGTCGAAGGAAAAACCATATCCGGAGTAATCGTAGGAACAATAATAAGATCAACTTCCTCAGGCTTAATTCCAGCACTTTCCAATGCCTTTAATGCGGACTTAACACCCATATCGGAAGCTGCTTCGTCTGATGCTACTCTTCTCCTTTCGGAGATACCTGTCCGACTTCGTATCCATTCATCTGAAGTATCGATTATCTTTTCCAGGTCAGCATTAGTAAGTCTCTCTGCAGGAAGATATGTTCCTAAGCCAACAATACCTGCAGATCTAGGAGATACTTTCATTATTTCACCATCCTTTACTATTCCTTAATACTGTCCTGCAAGCTTTGTACAAAATTATTTCTGACACAATCCTGTGCTACGCGTATAGCATTTTTGATAGCCGCAGCCTTTGAGCTTCCGTGACAGATTATACTTACACCGTTAACACCCAAAAGCGGTGCTCCACCATATTCAGCATAATCCAGCCTGCCCTTAAGTTTTTTGAGCCCTGGCTTAAGAAAAAAAGCCGCAGTTTTACTTTTTAAGTCACGAGTGAACTCCTCTTTCAATAGCGAAAAGAGAGTTCCTGCTGTTCCTTCAATAACCTTTAAGATGATATTGCCCACAAAACCATCACAGACCATCACGTCTGCTTTTCCAGCCAGAATATCCCTCCCTTCAATGTTTCCTTTGAAATCAATCCTTTTATTCTCTTTGAGCAACTCATATGTTTTAATGGTAAGCTCGTTGCCTTTGGTTTCTTCCTCTCCAATATTAACAAGCCCTACCTGAGGTTTTTTTATTCCCATTATCTCCTGGGCATACCGGCTTCCCATCTGAGCAAACTGTACAAGATTCTCAGGTTTGCAGTCAGCGTTAGCGCCTACATCCAGCATAACCTTTGGACCATTAAGAGTCGGCAAAGCAATAACTATAGCCGGTCGATCAACACCTTTTAAACGACCCAAACCAAAAAGACCAGTGACCATCTGCGCTCCCGTGCTTCCAGCTGAGACAACCGCATCGGCCTTTTTTTCCTTTACTAGCTTTGTTGCAATAGTTATTGATGCATCTTTCTTTCTCCTATATGCCGTAGCGGGATGCTCATTCATGCCGATGACTTCTTCACAATTATGTATTGCAATCCTGGCGTTATTTCCTGCAAGCAAATCTAACGGAACCAGCGGTTTGATTATAGCTTCCTTCCCTACTAGAATAATATGTAAATCCTTATTCTCCTCTAAAGCAGCTAACGAGCCTTTAATAATTTCGTCCGGTGCGTGATCTCCGCCCATAGCATCTATAGCAATTCTCATCTTAGCTTCCTCCTATCTCGCTACAAGAATGAACTTTCCAACAAAAACCTCTTCAGCTCCTACTTTTGATGTTACTTTTACTAGGTGCTTATTATATTTCTTTCTAGCAAATACTGCCTTAGATATAATTTTCTCATTAAGATAAATCGGTCGTCGGTATCTTAAACGCGCACTACCAATTAAAACTATTTCTGCATCAATTAGAGCTATTGCTAGTGTTGTAGCCTGCGAAAATATGTGGTCGCCTCGGCAAACCCTGCTCTTTTCAGCTACCATTTCGGAAACAACCTCTAAAGCAGAAACCGCATAATTACCTAATTCAAGTTCTAATAATTCTCCTACAAACTCTCCGCCGGTAATTGATTTGACCTTATTAAACGCTTGTTCGGCTACCTTCTTCGTTCTTTCACGCAGTTCTGGAATTCCTAATTCCATTCTATCAAGCCTTATGGTTTGTATGCTAACATCAAACTTTTTGGCAAGTTCATCGTCCCTAGTGAAAGGATTCGAATATATTAGGTTGGTAAGCTCCCGTTGTCTTCTTTCTTTCCCAAACCTTGACATCTATCCGTCATCTCCTTATTGCCAGATGAGCACCCGCTTATAATTCCAACTATTCATCTTGATCGAACGTTTCCAAGTTTACAATTTATTACCTGGTATCAATACCTAGTATAAATTACAAATCTCTCCTTGGCAAGAGTAAAATGAAACTTCGATATCAGTACTATATACCTTTAACACTTTATCAGCATGGCAGAGTTATACTTTCCTATAGTGTAAAAAAAAAGAAAGCCTATTTGGCTTTCTGCTTTTCTTGAATAACTTGTGTATCGTTGTAAAACCCACATTCAGGACAAACCCTATGTGGCATTTTATACTCATGACACTTTGGACACTGAATGAAATTCGGACTTTCCAGCTTCATTACAACTGCTCTTCTTCTGCGATTTCTTGCTTTAGAACGGCGGTTTTGCTGTACTCCCATTATATACCCACCTCCCTTATTACTAGAGTTGCTTTAATTTAGCTAGGACAGCTAAGCGGGGATCAACTGTATCAGAACTACAATTGCATTTTTTCTCTTTTAAATTCTGACCGCATTGAGAACATATTCCCGGACAATCAGGAGCACATAGAACTCGCATTGGCAGATTTAATATAATATTTTCCCGCACAGCCTGCACCATATCAATTAAGTCATCTTCAAATACAATATACTCATTGTTTTCTATAGTTTCTTCATCGCTATCGCTTTCATGACAGTAATTCTCAATGAACTCAAATTCGAGGGGCACTAAAACCTCCTCTAAGCATCTGTCACACCTAACAGACAAACCTGTTTCCACTTGTGCTATCAGTTGCAATGCTTCTCCAATATTAGAAAGGCGACCCCTAACAGAAATAGGTTTATTGATAAGAACTCCATTCATATCCTGGAGCTGAGGAATGATAAATTGGAATTCCTCAATTGAACCAGCTTCTTTGCGAAGACGACTGACGTTAATTTTCATTCATCCACCCCAAAGCTAGTGTATAGTAGCGCAATTATTTAATAAAATTGCAAGAAGAAAGACGCAGCATTGCTGCGCTTTCTTTAACCTGACGTTATTATACCTAGTTATATAGGCATTGTCAAGAAATTGACGTATTGTAAGTCAATACTATTCCTGACAACAAGTCATAGCAACAGTATTAACAATATCTTCTACACTGCAACCGCGAGACAAATCATTTACAGGTTTGCCCATCCCTTGTAATACCGGCCCTATAGCCTCAGCACCAGCCATTCTCTGTACTAGCTTATAGCCAATATTGGCAGCCTGAAGATCAGGGAATACTAGAACATTGGCTTTACCTTCTAGTGGACTTCCAGGAGCTTTGGAGATAGCTACTTTAGGAACAATTGCTGCATCAGCCTGCATTTCGCCATCAATCTGAAGCCAGGGTGCTTTTTCGCGTGCAATACGTGTAGCCTCGATCACTTTATCGCAGAGTACATGCTTTGCACTTCCTTTAGTTGAGAAACTGAGCATAGCCACCCGAGGCTCAATGCCTGCAATTGCACGGGCTGTTTCGGCTGTGGAAACTGCAATTTCGGCAAGCTCAGCTGCAGTCGGATCAGGGTGAACGGCGCAGTCGGCAAATACAAGAATATTTTCAGGAACGTATGGATTATCCTTGAAGATCATGAGAAATGCTCCAGAAACAACTGAAAT
>PHAD01000029.1 GCA_002841595.1 Firmicutes bacterium HGW-Firmicutes-12 | reverse complement strand
TGGCAGTAAGAAAACTGACTGAAAAAATAAAGGGTCCCATAATTTGTTTTGTTGGTCCTCCTGGGGTTGGGAAAACATCCCTCGGCAAATCAATAGCCCGGGCGTTGGATAGAAAGTTTGTACGCATGTCCTTAGGTGGGGTTCGCGATGAGGCAGAGATACGCGGTCATAGGCGCACTTATGTTGGCGCAATGCCCGGAAGGATTGTCCAGGGTCTTCGTAATGCAGGCACGAAAAATCCAGTGTTTTTATTGGATGAGGTAGATAAAATGAGCATGGATTTTAGGGGGGATCCCTCTTCTGCGTTACTTGAAGTATTAGATCCCGAGCAGAATAACAGTTTCAGTGATCATTACTTGGAAGTGCCATTTGATTTATCACAGGTACTGTTCATTACTACAGCGAATGTTGCTTATAACATTCCTCGTCCCTTATTAGATCGTATGGAGCTAATACAGATATCCGGTTATACTGAGGATGAAAAACTTAATATAGCTGCAAAATACTTATTGCCTAAACAGATAAAGGAACACGGCTTACAGAAGAATCAGTTTGAATTGAGGGGAGACACAATTCAAAGTGTCATACGTGGTTATACACGTGAAGCTGGAGTAAGGAATCTCGAAAGAGAACTCGCTAGTTTATGCCGAAAAGCTGCTAAGATTATTGCTGAAGAATCACAGAAGAAAGTAATTATATCTAGCCGTAATTTAGAGAAGTACTTAGGTATAACTCGTTATCGATATGGTGTATCAGAGAAGGAGAATCTTATTGGTGTATCAACAGGATTAGCATGGACAGAAGTAGGTGGAGATGTTTTGCACATTGAGGTTGCTTTAATGAAAGGGAAGGGAACACTCTTACTTACGGGTAAACTCGGTGATGTAATGAAGGAATCGGCTCAAGCAGGTTATACTTTCATACGTTCTAGAACACAAGCCTTAGGTATTAGTGAAGACTTCCATGAGCGATATGATATACACATACACGTCCCTGAAGGTGCCATTCCCAAAGATGGTCCATCAGCAGGGGTAACTATGGCTGCAGCTTTAGCATCAGCCCTTTGTGGACGGAAAGTTCGGCGAGAAGTAGCCATGACTGGAGAAATAACTTTACGCGGAAGGGTCTTACCTGTTGGGGGCATTAAGGAAAAAGTTATGGCAGCCCATCGAGCTGGCTGCAGGGTTATAATTCTGCCACAGGACAATAGAAAGGATATAGAAGAAATTGAAGTAAACATAAAGAAAGAACTAGAGTTTGTTTTAGTTGATCACATGGATGAGGTACTGGAAGTAGCCTTAGAGAAAGGGGTAACTGTATGAAAATAACCAATGCAGAGTATATCATTAGTGCAGTGAGTCCTAAACAGTATCCAGATGCGGATGAACCGGAAATTGCTTTAGTCGGCCGATCAAACGTGGGGAAGTCATCATTGATTAATAAGTTTCTTAAACGAAGAAATCTAGCTCGTACGAGTGGTCAACCGGGTAAAACGAGAGCATTGAATTTCTATCATATTAATGATGCCTGGTATTTTGTTGATCTACCGGGTTATGGATATGCCAAGATATCTAAGGAAATACGCAACACTTGGGGCAAATTTATCAATGAATACTTAACGAAAAGGCCCCAATTGGTTGGTATTGTTATGACTGTTGATATAAGGCATGTTCCTTCTGAAGATGACGTGACCATGTTTGGTTGGTTGGAACAATGCGGGGTTCCCTTTATTATAATAGCCACGAAAGCGGATAAGATACCGCGCGGTCATTGGCCTAGGAATAAGAAAGCAATCGCTCAGAAACTGAAGCCATCTTCAGTTGATTTACCAGTTATTGTAGCATCTGCATTAGATGGGATGGGGATAGATGAATTTACTGTTTGGGTTGAAGAAAGATTGCGCAGTTACGATTCAGAATAATATAATAATTAGTAGAAATGTTCTTATAAGGGGAGAGGAATAAATGACTGATAAACTTCATAAATCAAAGACAGATAAGGTTTTAGCCGGAGTATGTGGTGGTATAGCAGAATACTTTAATGTTGATTCTACCTTAATAAGACTTGCTTGGGTGTTAGCGGTATTTTTTGCTGGCTCAGGTTTGATTGTTTATATTTTAGCTATGATTATTATGCCTGATGATAGGACTTATATTGTAAAAAACAATTCGTCTCTGTCGATAGAGACAATAGACCACGAGAAAGAAAATGGTGAAGGAGAACAAGTAACGCAGAATATTGCGGCAAATGAAGATGAGAGCAAGAGACATCAGATACTAGGTCTTATCTTGGTCGGATTAGGAGGGTACTTTCTTTTTGAGAAATTCTTCCCCTATTTTAGACTGCACAATTGGTGGCCTTTAATTTTAATCTTTATCGGTGTAGCTATTCTATTAAAATCCTTTGGAGGAAATAGGAGATGAGACGAGACTTCATCGGTGGTCTATTCCTAATATTATTAGGAAGCATATTTATTCTAAATAATTTTGGATATATTGGCTGGGATTACTGGCAGGTATTCTTAGAATTCTGGCCGTTGTTTCTTATCGCTATAGGCTTGAGGTTGATATTTCGTAATAATATATTCATTCAAATCCTTGCCCTACTTTTAATCCTTATAATCCCGCTAGTTTATTACGTTGGTTATGGGAATAATACTAAATACCGCAGAAGTCCGTTTCCTCGACATTTTGAAACGCAAAAGGGAGATGCCCTTACAGACAATTCTTGCCTTGACTACAAGTTGTAGCAATGATAAAATATAATTACAATATGATAAATAATGTAAATAAATTAAAGATATGAATTAAGAGAGGTGAAGGGTTACTGCTTTAGTAGTAACCTGTAAATTTATGAAGACTTTTCCAGAATTTATCAAGTTAGATGTTGGTATTTATATTGACATCTTCGTAAAATGGCTGTTACATAATTTTAACTGGTTTTTTGATCCGGTAAAAGAATTTATGCTTTGGATTTTATTAAGCGTAGAATCATTTTTGTTATGGCTTCCCTGGTGGATAGTGATTCTGCTTATGTTTTTAGCGGGTTGGCGAGTAAAAAGGTTATATACGGGTATATTATTCGCTGTCTTGGTTTTTGCAATAGGCTCATTTGGCCTATGGGTTGATATGATGTCGACGTTAGCTATTGTTTTGGTTTCAGTTTTAATATCATTAATTATTGGACTGCCGATAGGAATACTAATGTCATATAATGACAGGGTTGCAGTAGTTTTCAAACCTATACTTGATGCTATGCAGACGATGCCGAGTTTTGTCTATCTTATACCGGCAATGATGCTATTTAATCTCGGTAAGGTACCGGCAGTATTTGCAACGATTATTTATTCCATCCCTCCGGTGATAAGGTTGACTGATTTAGGTATACGCAGTGTACCTAAGGAAATGGTCGAGGCGGCCCAGTCATTTGGATCCTCCTATTGGCAAACCCTATTTAAAGTGCAATTACCACAGTCATTACCTTCGATAATGACAGGTGTTAATCAAACAACAATGATGGCCTTGGCTATGGTTGTAATAGCCTCCATGGTTGGTGCTAAGGGTTTAGGAATGGAAGTGCTCATCGCAATTAATAGAATTGATATAGCTCGTGGTTTTAATGCAGGATTTAGTATTGTTATCCTTGCGATTATTATTGACAGGCTTTCACAGGGAATTGCAGATCGCTATAAGATCCCTGATAAATAGTAGGAATAGGTGTATAGTATGACTACAAAATTAAAAATTGAAAATCTTACTAAAGTATTTGGAAGAAACCCTAAAAGTGTTATGAAAAAAATAAGGAACGGAATTTCTAAAGAAGCTATACTAAAGGAAACGGGACACACAGTAGGTATTTATGATGTTTCTTTAGAGGTTAAAAAAGGAGAAATATTCGTTATCATGGGCCTGTCCGGCAGTGGCAAGTCTACATTAATTCGTTGCTTAAATATGCTAAATATACCTACGGAAGGCAAAATATTTATTGATGGAGAAAATATTGTTGAGTATAACAAAGTAAAATTAAGAGAGTTTAGACAGAAGAAAGTGGCTATGGTTTTTCAGCATTTTGGATTGTTTACCCATCGGACAATATTGAAAAATGTAGAATATGGTCTCGAAGTAAGAGGTATACCCAAAGAAGAACGACAGAAAATTGCCACAAATAATCTTCTTATTGTTGGACTTGAAGGTTATGAGAATCAATATCCAAGGCAGCTAAGCGGCGGAATGCGCCAGCGAGTTGGTCTAGCAAGGGCCTTAGCGAATGACCCCGATATACTTTTAATGGATGAACCCTTTAGTGCACTTGACCCACTGATACGCAGGGATATGCAGCTGGAACTTTTGGATATCCAGTCTAAACTAAAGAAGACGATAGTCTTTATTACTCATGACGTTAATGAAGCTTTCAAACTCGGCGATAGGGTAGCTGTTATGAAAGACGGAGTAATTCAGCAGATTGGAACACCGGAGGAGATATTAGAAAACCCGGCTAGTGATTATATCTCTAATTTTGTTCAAGATGTTGATAAATCGAGAATTCTCCAGGCCAAGAATATTATGTTTTTCCCTTCTTCACTAGTATTTTTGAAGGATGGACCTCTTGTAGCCATGAAAGAGATGGAAAGAAGCGGTATTTCCAGCGTGTTTGTAGTAGATAATGATAGGAAATTGCATGGACTGGTAACTGTTGATGATGCTATTAATGCTGTTAAAGAACGAAAACCGCTTAAGGAGATATTAATAAAGAACTACGAAACAGTGGACCCGGATACTTATATTCAGGAACTTATCCCTATGACTACATCTAGTAGATATCCAATAGCAGTGCTTGACCACAATGATAAATTACTAGGTATTATTCCCCGAGTGTCAGTATTATCGGCTTTGATATAAATTAAACAGCCCATTAAAAAGGGCTGTTTTTTCTTTGTCATATATTATTCAAATACACGACGTACCTGTAAGGCTTTTCCGAGGATCTTTACTTTGGAGCATTCCTTTCCGGACATAATCACAGGAGGAAAAGTAGGGTTAGAAGCTTGAAGAATAATACTGTTATTACTTTTATAGACCCGTAGAATATGGTAATCATAATCGTCAAGCATTATTACTCCAATATCTCCAGAATCTAGGACGGATTGCTCTCTGACGAGTAAAAGGTCTCCTGGTAAGATAGCCTCAGCACTCAAACGGTTATCTTTTACTTTCAGCCAGAAATAATGACCATTGCTAACGGTATTAGATGAAATCCATTCCTGATAATCTGTAAGATATCCATAATCAACGAGGTTCTTATTAAGGAATATATTATTGACTACTGGGAGTTTGATGGGTTTATTCGAGTTGCTTAAGCTATAAGTTCCGGTTTCTTCTCCGATAGATGAAGAGGGATAGCGTTGGTCCGTATGTCCGAGAAGAAAATCAATAGTAATATTAAAAAAAAGGGCAAATCGCTTTAAAATATCGTAATGAGGTGTCCTTTTCCCAGTCTCATAGAGGGATATGGTTGACTCTGCTAGGTTAAAAAAAGCTCCAAATTGAGCCTGGGTCAAACCTTTTTCTTGACGTAGTATTTTTAGTCTGCAACCAAAGGTCATACTTTCCCCCCCTTTTTATATATAATTATAATCCTGTTGACAACGAAAAAAGCAATTAAAGCCATTAGTTTACATAAAGAAGAGGATAATTATAAAACAATTGACAATATGCAAAGTTAAAGTTAAACTTATATAGGTAGAATTGGAATATATTAGTTAAGATGGAGTGAAAGAGGAGGAAGAAAATGCAAATTTATGGTTCCTCACAAAACATTGAAACATTCACAAAATATGGTTTAAAGATGCTTGAAGACGCAAGAATGGATTATATGAAGGGATTGAAGCAAGTCGAAATATTCTTGGGGGAAGTATTTCGTTGTGAGGTTGACAAGGGAAGTGTATATCAAATATTTGATACGGAGATTGACAAATACCGCAGACTTTTTGGTGAGGAAATTATAAAGGTTAGGATTAAATCCTATCTAGGACGCGAGCTAGGACGTATAGTTCAAAAAATCTATTTACCGAAAGACTCATTACTTTGGTTAGAGATGGAGAAGATACTGGGATACAAGTTTGATTATACTATCTATCATTCCAGGATCAACGGCAATCAATACTGTCCTGCTGAGGAGAATGCAGCTGATATTTTCGATCATGCAGTAAACGGGTCTAAAAGAATAACATTGACTCAAATACGTGAAGATCTAACCTGTAGTAAAGAAGTAATCCTCAGCAAAAATGATAATCGATTAAAACGAACTAAGATTGCGTTTGATCCTCATCGTTGGCGAGAGTGGTTCTATGGATTATGGGGACAAAAATATGAATGGGGCAGTTTTCATATAGACGACACTAAGGCTATAGCCAATGGCTTATTATACTTTTTTGAAACAACCCCACGAGTTATTGATAAAGTAACTTTTGTACCTGCGAAGGATTTTTTAGAAGGTCATGGCTTCGCTATCTCCAGTAACCAAAAGGGTAAGCTTGAATATTGGAGATAGGTTATAGATTATTTTTCAAAGAGATACAGTGAATTGATCTCTTTGCTTTCCAGCATAATATCTTGAAGCTTTTGTAGACCTTGGCTATCAATGTTGGTACTAAAAGGCCAACAGCCCATTGTTTTGTAACGACTTATTGCCCTAAGTAAAACCAAATCATTTTCTGTAGGAAAAAACTTCTTTCCTGCATCGACAATCTCTTCAGGCGAATGTTCATTTAGCCAGGTTAATCCTTTTTGATAGCCATTAACAAAACTTTGACAAATAAGAGGATTATTATCGCGAAACTCAGGAGTTGTCATTATTACTTCTGTAACTATGTTTTCGGAAGACAAATCAATTACTGCGGCCACATGACTATTAGCTTTCTTTTCTATTAACGATGCTTGCGGTTCCGTAGCCAAAACATAATGTCCCGTACCAGAAAGAAAGGCTCCTTCAACTAAATGTAAAGGAAGGTTTTGAATAATATGAACGTTTAATATGGGTTGTAAGTTATTCTTCCTTAATAAATATTCGAAAATTATCTGTGACAACTCACCGGTAGTATGGCCAATAACGTTTTTACCCTTTAAATCTTGCCAGGAGAAAGGGGTAGTGCTATTTCGTGCAAGCAAATAGTAACCGCTTTTTGAGGCTGCTTGGGCAAGAAAAACTAAGTGTTCTGCATTTTCTTGCTGTAGATGATAGAATGCTGATACGGGACTTCCGATCAGTAATGAGGTATTTGCTGCCAGTAGGTTTTGCAGAGCCTTCTCTTTAGAAGCTGACGTTTCTAGAAGTATGCTCAAACCCTCTTCTTTGAAGAAATCCAAATCAATAGCCAAGTACAGGGGCAAATAAAGAAGCGACTCATGTGTTTGAGTAATCTTTAATTCTGTAAGATCAGTATTTCTATCAGTATCTATTCGGTTTTTTCCACAAGCGGGGAAGATAATTAATAGTAGCAGTAGAAAAAACAAAGTAATTCTATGGATACTATTTTGCATTATATTCCTCCCTAAAGTATTGTTATCTAATACAAGATATACGTTCAAGACCTGATTGTTAATATGAGAAAAGTCATACTGAAAGTTGTAGTGCATATTAATTGTAATAACAATCAGTATGGAGGTATTTCTTCTATGAAACAAAGTCTTTTAAATTTATTCAGAAGTAGGGAAAGTATTCTAGATATTAAGGCAATTTGGTTTGGCTTTACTATTTCATTAGGAGTTTGGTTTACGACAGCAGTACTTGGAATTATATGGTTATTACTTATGGGGGAAGGGAGTTATTGGTATAGTGCATATATTTATATATTAGGTATTGCAGGGGTTATGGCAGGTAGTTTCATGTCAGGAACTAGGGCAACGGTTAGAGGATGGCTGCACGGTTTATGGGTAGGTGTATTATTAGGAATGTTGGGGGCAATAGTTATCCTAGAGCTAATGCCGTATATATATACCTGGGCAGGGCTTGGGCGGCTTTTATTGGTCTGGTCATTTTGGGGTTTATTTGGAGGGCATATGGGGTATTGTTTTAAAGAAAGATTTGGCAAAGAAAAAGGAATGCAAAAACATCGAGGATATTAAATATATAACAAGTTGACAACTACTGAAGCCTAAGGTAATATAAATATCGCATATATATACAAAAAAATGCCGCAGATAGGGAAAAGAGATTGCAACTCCTTTTTAGAGAAGTGAACTCCAAGGCTGAAAGGTTCGCTAGGTTAAGTTCTATCTCAGGTCACCCTGAAGGTACGGTATCGAAAGGATAGTAAATACCGTCGGCTTATGCCCGTTTTCGCATAAGTAAGAGCCTGTACATAGTAATGCAGGAACTAAGGTGGTGCCACGGAAACAAACCTTCCGTCCTTTGCGGGATAAGGAAGGTTTTTCTTATATTATCAGAAAGTAGAAACATTGCTTTTATTATATCAATAAAATGTAACGAGGAGGGCACATATGAAAAAGGTTGAACTAGCAAAAACATATGATCCAGCCCAGGTGGAAGAAAAATGGTATGAAATATGGGAGAAGAATGGTTATTTTCATGCCGAGGCTTATGAGGAAGTGAAAAAGGCTAAAGAGAGGGGTAAAACGTATTCTATAGTAATGCCGCCTCCTAATGTCACAGGTTCACTGCATTTAGGCCATGCTTTGGATAGTACGCTGCAGGACATACTAACACGTTGGCGTCGACTGCAAGGCTATAATACTTTATGGCTTCCTGGTACGGATCATGCCGGAATTGCTACTCAGGCCAAGGTAGAAGAACAGCTAGCTGCTGAAGGATTATCAAAACATGACTTGGGTAGAGAAAAATTCTTAGATCGTGTGTGGGAATGGAAAAACCAATATGGTAGCCGTATCACAAAACAACTTAGAAAACTAGGAACTTCCTGTGATTGGGAGAGAGAACGGTTTACAATGGATGAAGGCTGCTCTAAGGCTGTACAAGAGGTTTTTGTGCGTTTATTTGAAAAAGGGTTGATATATAGAGGAGACTATATCATCAATTGGTGTCCTAAATGTCAGACAACGATTTCTGATATTGAAGTGGAACATCAACAAAAAAACGGTAACCTTTGGTATATTAAGTATCCTATTATTGATACTGAAGAATTCGTTATAGTAGCAACAACGCGCCCTGAAACAATGTTAGGGGATACTGCAGTGGCCGTACATCCCGAAGATGAGAGGTATAACAAGCTTCTTGGAAAGATGATAAAGTTGCCGTTAATGGACAGGCTTATTCCAATAATTGCTGATGAGTTTGTGGAAAAGGAGTTTGGCACGGGGGCTGTTAAGGTTACACCAGCCCATGATCCTAATGATTTTGAAATGGGTGTAAGGCATAAACTTGAGCAAATTACGGTAATGGACCGTGAGGGCAGAATGAATGAAGAAGCTGGCTCTTATAGTGGAATGGATCGTTATGAAGCCCGCAAGAAAATAGTAAGTGATTTACAGGAGTTGGGCTTGCTTGTAAAGGTAGAGGAGCATGAGCATGCCGTAGGGCAGTGCTATCGCTGTGATACAGTTATTGAACCCCGAGTATCCAAACAGTGGTTTGTTAAAATGGCGCCACTAGCCAAACCGGCTATCGAGGTAGTACAGGATGGACGGATAAAGTTTGTGCCGGAGAGATTTAGCCGCATATATCTCAATTGGATGGAAAATATACGAGACTGGTGTATCAGTCGCCAGCTATGGTGGGGTCATCGTATTCCTGTATGGTATTGTCAAGATTGTGATGAACTGATCTGTTCGAAAGAAGTGCCTAAACATTGTACGAAATGTACAAGCAGTAGCCTTGTTCAAGATCCGGATGTTTTAGACACATGGTTTAGTTCGGGATTATGGCCTTTTTCAACCTTAGGATGGCCAGACAAAACCATTGATTTGGAAAGTTATTATCCTACCTCCGTACTAGTAACCGGTAGAGATATAATCTTCTTCTGGGTAGCTCGTATGATTTTTTCAGGACTGGAGTTTATGCCAGAGGTGCCTTTCCGTGAGGTTTTTATCCACGGCTTGGTTTTGGATGCACAAGGAAGGAAAATGAGTAAATCACTGGGTAATGGTATTGACCCTATTGAAGTGATAGACGAATATGGTGCCGATACTTTGCGTTTCATGCTTGTTACCGGGAATACTCCTGGAAATGACTTGCGTTTCCAGACGGAAAGACTTGAGAGTACACGCAACTTTACAAATAAAATATGGAATGCTTCTCGTTTTGCCATTATGAACCTTGAAGACTTTGACTCTACATATAGACCGCAGGACTTGGCTCTCGCTGATCGCTGGATTAGGAGCCGATTTAATAGTGCTGCTAAAGAAATGACTCGAAATTTGGAACGCTATGATTTGGGTGAAGCCGCAAGAATATTATATGATTTCTTATGGGACGATCTTTGTGATTGGTATATTGAGCTTATAAAGCCGCGCTTGTATGGGAAGGAAAGTGAAGAAAGTAAAAAGACGGCTCAATATATTCTTGCTACTACCTTGCGCCAGACACTGGTGCTCTTACATCCCTTTATGCCCTTTATCACCGAAGAAATCTGGCAGCTCTTACCGCATGAAGGAGAAACCATTATGCGGGATGCTTGGTTTGATGGAGATGGATCTGAATTGGATGAGCAGGCAGAACGTGGGATGGATTCAATTATGGAGACTATTAGGGCTATACGAAATCTAAGAAACGAGATGAATGTTGCCCCTGGGAAAAAAGCAGAAGCTATATTAGTGTCACAAAACGAAGAAATGCTCGATATATTTCGTTCCGGGAAAGAGTATATAATTAACTTGGGAAGCATCTCAACCCTAACTATACTATCGGATGAACTGCATAAGCCAGACCAGGCAGTAGCTGCCGTTATTAGTGGTGCAGAGGTTTACTTACCCTTGCGTGGTCTTATTGATATCGAAAAAGAAATGGCTCGTCTTGGTAAGGAGCTTGAGAATTTCGCAAAAGAGATTTCTAGACTCGAAGGGAAGCTAAATAATGCAGGATTTATCAGTAAAGCTCCAGCTGATGTGGTAGAAAAAGAGAGAGAAAAACTAAATGATTATCAAGCCAAGAAAGATGCAGTTTCAGCAAGGATTAATTCGCTGAGGTGAGGAATGCGAAGATGGAAGAAGCATTAAGGGTATTAGAATACCTGACAAAATTTGGTATAAATTTAGGCCTAGAAAGAATCAAAGCTCTTTTACATCAACTGGATAATCCCCAAAAATTTTTAAAGGTTATTCATATTGCGGGTACCAACGGGAAAGGTTCTACAGGAGCCATAATTTCAGCGGTTTTACAAACTGTAGGTTATCGCGTGGGGGCTTTTACGTCCCCGCACTTAGTTTCTTATACAGAGAGAATTTCAATAAATGGGGTTCCAATTACGGAAAAAGAGTTTGCAGCCCTTTTATCTGTGGTTGCGTCATCATTTCAAAAAGTACAAGATGCTACCGGAGAGAACCCCACAGAGTTCGAAGTTCTAACAGCGATGGCATTATTGTATTTTCATATTCAACAGGTCGATATTGTAATACTTGAAGTGGGAATGGGTGGGGATATAGATTCCACTAATGTCATAAGTGCTCCACTTCTTTCGGTTATAACTAATGTTAGCATTGAACATAAAGAATATCTTGGCGCAAGTCTGCCGGAGATTGCAGAAAAGAAAAGTGGAATAATTAAAGCGCAGCGTCCGGTAATTACTGCTAGCAATAATGAGGCCGTCTTGGCAGTTTTAAGTCAAAAAGCTCGAGATAATAAGTCTGAATTCCACGAAGTTTACCGGGAAATGAGATGGTCTCTTGAAGAAGAAACGTCTGATGGGCAAACTTTTAAGTTGCAGAGCACTCAACAAGAATATGGTTCTTTATATCTATCCTTAAGAGGGGAACATCAGGTGGTAAATGCAGCGACGGCCCTTTTAGCCTTAGAGGTATTAGTGACTTTAGGATGGAGGATAACCCTAGAGGATATTAGAGCTGGTCTATCAGTTGTAAGATGGCCTGGACGATTAGAGGTTGTGAATACAGAGCCGCTTGTTCTTATAGATAGTGCACATAATCCAGCTGGTATGGAAGTGTTGGCTAACTGGTTGAGAAAACAAAGACCCAAGTTCAAAAATGTAATCTTTGTTATAGGGATGTTGGCTGATAAAGATCGGGCTGCTTCGGTGCGATACATTGATGAACTAGTTGATAAGGTTATTATTACGAAACCCCCATCATCTCGAGCTGGCGATTTCGAAGAAATGAGCAGTTATTTTACTAAAACTAAAGAAAATATAATAGTTATTGAATCCCTTTATGCGGCTTTGGAGACTGCAATGGGTTATGCCAAAAAAGGTGATATATTATTAGTTGCAGGTTCAATTTACTTGATTGGAGAAGTGCGCAGATATTTTCAGAAATAATAAATCGTTCTAAACCTGCTTGTCTTATGCATAGTATTTAGGGTAAGACAGGGGGTGTTGCGTTGAAAAGCAACCTGCATAAACCGCAAAGTATACTTTCTTTTATATTTATATTATGCTTAGTTTTGGCTGTTTCTCTCGTTTTTGGACATGTATTGGGTAGTTATTATCTTGAGAATATAATAAAAAATGACAATCAACAAAAACAGAACATTGAATATCAACCTAGCACTGCAAGTGGGGAAAATGTTAAGAAAAAGGTACTACGATTAAAGAAAACTTCATATTCTACAATTCAGGCAGGTGTATTTAGTGATTGGGCAGTTGCTATAGAGTTGGGCAACGCATTGGCTCAAAAAGGTTTTCCGGCAGTTATTACAGAAGAAAAATCCTATCTAGTAATGATAGGATTTTTAAATAATAACGATAATCTAGCTATTCTGGCTAACAGTATAACTATAGATGGACAAAAACCCAAGGTCATTCAAAGAGAGATAAATTCAATATCATTTAAGTTTGATGTTGGAGATGATTATGCTGAGAAGTATGTTGCACCATTTTTAGGTAATCTCAGTAACAGTTTGCAAAAGGGAATTATGCTTTATTCAGACATAAATATTGAAGATAGAAATTTAACTGAATTGAGAGCTGGTTTCAAGCTACTGGCTAATGAAGTTGCACAAATAGCAAGTGCTGGGGAAGCTATCGCCGACAAGGGGAAAGCTACTACCTACCATGAGGGGCTTTTAATATTAGTTAAGCGATGCAGTAGTTGGGCAGAAAGCCTAAATAAACTTGAGAATGATTGTCAACAGTTAACCATCTTGCTTAGCCAACAGCAAGCACTTGCTTTGCTCGAAGACTATCACCGCTTTATGGCTATAACAAATTAAAGACAATACACCTGTACTCTTTTAGCAGCGTATGTTATAATCTTCACAAAAGGAGGGGTGTTTAGCTTGAAATCGCAAAAAATACCGGAAGCGACAATTATCCGGTTATCAGTATATTCCCGCTATTTAAAACAATTGGAAAAAAATGGGTTGATTACAGTTTCATCTGGCACCATTGCTGAAGGAGTAGATGGTTCACCGGCACAAGTAAGAAAAGATCTTGCTTATTTTGGGGAATTTGGAACCCGCGGTGTTGGATATAATGTCAGTGATTTGAATCGTTATATTACAAAAATATTAGGTATAGATAATAAATGGAATGTAATAATTGTGGGAGCTGGTAATTTAGGATCGGCCCTTTCACAATATAAAGGTTTTGACGAAAGAGGTTTTAATGTATTAGCGCTGTTTGATAATGATCCTGAAATAGTTGGTAAAAAAGCTGGGAAAATCCCTGTATTTAGTGCGCCAAGAATGACTAGCTTTATAAAAGAAAACAATGTTGAGATTGGAATTATTGCTGTCCCGGCACCTTTTGCCCAGGATATTGTAGATGAAATGGTTGGGGCGGGGATTAAGGCTATCTTAAACTTTGCACCAAGGGTTATTTCTGTTCCTGATTATGTGGAATTACGCAATGTAGATTTGGCCGTAAATATGGAGGTTTTAACATTTAATATGACGTTTCAAAAATAATGTAGGTAAATAAATAATATTAGATTTAAGGATCGTCAAAACGACGGTTCTTTGTTTTTTAAAAAAAACCACTATTTAACAGTAACGCTTGCTTGTTTCAAACGAGATCCGATGATAAACTGAGATAGGATAAAGAGAGGAGGACTACGTCTTGAGAGGATATAATGCCCCAAAGAATCCCTGGATCTTACTGATACTTCTGATTATAGGTGGTTTGATTGGCAGCTTGTTGGGAACAGCTTTTGGAACTAGTCTGCCTATACTAAATACTAGTTTTCAAGCTATAGGTCTAGAAGCAACTACAATTGATCTTATGGTCGTAAAATTTACCTTCGGTTTATTGCTGAAGCTTAATGTAGCCAGCATTATAGGTTTTATTTTGGCTCTTTTAGTATATTTTAGATTATAATATGAGTATCTTGTTGGAGGTAGTATTGCATGTCCTTGATTCTGGCATCTGCTTCACCGAGAAGAGCTGAATTATTAAAACAGATGGGTCTTGTTTTTCGCGTCGTTCCAAGTGATTTGGAGGAGGGTGAACCTACCTTTCCCATTGCAGGTTGGATACAGCAATTGTCCAAAGAAAAAGCGTTAGCAATACCAGCAAAAAAAGGTGAGATTGTGCTTGCAGCTGATACCGTAGTTATTCTAGATGAACAGGTTTTAGGAAAACCGGAATCTGAAGAAGCCGCAATAGAAATGCTTAAGTCCTTGTCAGGTCGCATACACCAAGTTATGACAGGAATATGTGTATTATATAGACCTGAAAACAAAGGTATGCAAGAGATGCAAATATATCAAGATATTGCGCAGACCCAAGTTCACTTTCGAAAGTTGAGTATGCGGGAAATCACTGCTTATATTGAAAGTGATGAGCCTTTTGATAAGGCAGGGTCTTATGGGATACAAGGATTAGGAGCGTTGTTCGTCGAAAGAATAGAAGGGTGTTATTATAATATTGTTGGCCTTCCGCTAGTGAAAACAATGTATCTCTTACGGCAATGCGGGGTTAGGGTTTTGGAGGATCAATAATAAGTGAAAAAAAACAATACGAAAATAAATAAGAAACATCATCTTGCCATTAAGGATTATCCTATTGAAACAAGACCGCGTGAAAAGCTGTTGGCACTTGGAAGTGAAGGTCTTTCAGATCAGGAGATCTTGGCTATATTATTGCGCACTGGTACAAAAGATAAGTCGGCCTTGGAACTAGCAGAAGATATCTTGCAAAGAGGTGGCTTAACTGCTTTGACCCAGGTAAGTATTGAGGAACTGAGGTTGTGTAAGGGCATGGGTCTAGCTAAAGCTGCACAATTGAAAGCAGCTGTTGAACTAAGTAAACGTTTGGCACGGCAAAGCATGGGACCCAAGCCAGTTATTAAATGTCCTCAAGATGCGGCTGAATTGGTTATGGCTGAAATGTCTTACCTGGACCGTGAGCATTTCAAGGTTATGAATTTAAATACGAAAAACCAGGTAATTGTTATTGAGGCAGTATCTGTAGGAAGCTTAAATACATCTATTGTACATCCTCGTGAAGTATTCAAACAGCCTATCAAAAGAAGTGCAGCAAGTCTGATTCTTGTGCATAATCATCCTAGTGGTGATACAACACCTAGTCGAGAAGATCTAGAAATAACTAAGCGCTTATGTGCAGCGGGTAGCCTTCTTGGTATTGAGATTATAGATCATCTTATTATTGGACAAAACAATTATTTAAGCATGAAAGAAAAAGGATACATTTAGGTTATACTATTAATATAATTCCAAATTCAGGAAGGGGATACAGACTACGATGTTTAACAAAGACTTGGGGATTGACCTGGGTACAGCAAATACCCTTGTTTATATTAAAGGCAAAGGGATTGTGCTCACAGAACCTTCTGTGGTAGCTATACAAAAGGATACCGGAAGTATCTTAGCTGTTGGTAGTGATGCTAAGCAAATGATTGGGAGAACACCTGGAAATATTATTGCTATACGTCCAATGAAAGATGGGGTTATAGCTGATTTTGATGTTACACATACTATGCTCCGTTACTTCATTCGTAAGGCTCTAAACAGGAGTATAAACTATTTCAACCGCCCTAGGGTTGTAGTGTGTGTACCGGCTGGAGTTACCACAGTTGAAGAGAGGGCTGTAAAAGAGGCAGCTGTACAAGCCGGTGCAAAAGAAGCCTACTTGATAGAAGAACCAATGGCAGCGGCAATTGGTGCTGGTCTGCCCATACATGAGCCAACCGGAAACATGATTGTTGATATAGGTGGAGGAACTACTGACGTTGCTATTATTTCTTTAGGAGGAATTGTTACCAGCAAAAGCATTCGTGTTGGTGGAGATGAAATGGACGAAGCCATTGTGAACTATATCAAGCGTTCATATAACTTAATGATTGGTGAAAGAACTGCAGAAGAAATCAAAATAGGTATTGGGTCAGCTATTGCAGATATTGAAAAGAGAACATACCAGGTTAGAGGTCGTGATTTAGTTACTGGTTTACCTAAGCTAATTGAAATTAATGCTAATGAAATATATGAGGCACTGTATGAGCCGGTAGCATCGATATTAGAAGCACTCAGGATATGTCTAGAGAAAACACCACCCGAGCTAGCTGCAGATATTATGGACCGTGGTATTATGATGGCTGGTGGTGGTGCACTTTTGAAAGGGCTGGATACATTAATTAGTCGTGAGACTGGTATGCCAGTTCATCTGGCTGAGCAGCCTCTTTCTTCAGTAGCAATCGGAGCAGGCAAGGCCATGGAAAACATTGATGTATTGAAAAGGCTGTTAATACCTTATAGAAGAATAGGTTAGGTGGTTATGTGATCATTAAGAGATGGGCCATTATAAGTGGGCTAGTAGTAACGGGAATAATAATATTCTTCTTTTTAATGAAGACAACTGGATGGAATAACCCCATCCTATTTCCCGCTACCAATGTAGTCCGAGAAAGTTTGGCACCAGTACAAAAGGTTATTATTAATACAAAAAAAGGTGTAGATGACATCCTATCTTATTTTAATAATAACAAGAGACTACTTAATGAAAACGAAGAATTAAAGAAGAAGCTTACTATGCTGGAAGAAAAATCTTATGCTTTGCTTGACTTAGAGATGGAAAACAAGAGATTGTATGACTTGCTTGAGTATAAAAAGGAAAAGTCAAACAATTATGAGTTTGCTTTAGCCAAAATAATTGGAAGAGATCCGGGAAACTGGTATAAAACGATAACGATTAATAGAGGTAGCAGTGAGGGAATCAAAAAGGATATGGCGGTAGTTACCCATAATGGACTGGTGGGTCTTGTTATTAACACTACAGCGAATACGTCGGAAGTATTGTTAATTATCGATACGGAAAGTGCTGTAGGTGCTAGGATACTTGAAAACAGAGTCACTCCTGGCATTGCTGTTGGTACCGGTAAGTCTGATTATCTACAGATGATTCATTTGCCGCATGATGCTCCGCTAGAAATTGGACAAACAATAGTTAGTTCTGGATTAGGTGAATTATATCCCGAAGGTATTCGCATTGGAAATGTAGCAGAAGTAACGCTAGAACCCAATGGCTTAATAAAAACGGCCTTACTTGAGCCGTTGGTGGATTTTAGCCGTTTAGAAGAGGTTTTTGTTATCCTACAGACCAAAAAGAATGAAACCGAGTTACCTTCAACAAGCGAAGGAAACTCTGCAGAGGAACAGGAGGAGGAATTGTTGTTATGAAAAAATATCTAATACTATTCATAATGGCAATCGTCGCATTAATTCTGCAGACCACTTTATTCTATGAAATTAATATTGCCGGCGTTAAACCTGATATAATTCTCGTATTGGTGATTTGTATTAGTGTTGTTTGTGGTCCGCGACATGGCGGGTTTGTTGGTTTGACCCTTGGCTTACTTGAAGATTTATATTTGGGTAGATTTATTGGGATGAACTCGATATGCAAAGGGACAACTGGCATTATTGTGGGATGGTTTACGTTAGGAGCCTTTAGTGAGAATTTATTAGTGCCTATTATATCGGTCTTTCTTGGGACGGTGTTAAATGGACTAATTTATTTTATATCCGGGAAAATACTAGGATTGAATTGGACTATGAACTTGTGGCTTTGGAATACGGTTCCATTGGCAATTTTTAATATGTGCTTAGTGCCTTTTATCTATCATCGTTTCTATTACTTTGCGCAAGGACTGGGTGAATATCGAATTAACCCTGAGTTTTGGGAAAGGTTTTCCTGATAATGTAATGAGGATATAAGAAGGAGGACCCTATGGGGTTACAGAGAGAAAGATTAATTCTAGAGAAGAATCTAAAGATATATGTTGTTGTTATTGTAATAATGTTTCTGGTGCTGATAGCGCGTTTGTCATGGCTCCAGCTATTAAGGGCCGAAAGCTTTCGCACGGAGGCAGTGTCTAACACTATGCGTTGGATACCTGAACCGGCTCTTCGTGGTGAAATAGTTGATAGAAACGGTCTGGTGATAGCTACAAATAGGCCTGTGTTTAATCTAACGCTTGATTATCTAGGCCTTCAGGACCAGGATATGGATCAAGTAATTAATGCCCTTGTCGAAATTTTGGATGATCCGGAAATCAAGTATGATAGTATCAAGGAAGCCATTCAATCTCAAGGAAACAGACTATTTGAACCTATTATTATCAAGAGGGATATCCCTATTGAATTAGTCACCGTTATTGAGGAACGCAAGAGAAATCTGCCCGGCGTTAATATTACGTCCCAGCCTCAGCGGTATTACACTTATGGAAGTTTAGCAGGGCATCTGTTGGGATATGTTCATTCCATAAAAGACGAACTAGAGCAACCTGGTTTTGAAGACTACGGCTTAAGCGATTTGGTCGGAAAAACAGGGGTTGAGAAGACATATGAACAATTTCTCCGGGGGGAAGATGGGTTTCGACAGATGGAAGTTACGGCAAAAAACAGACCTATCCGAGAGGTAGTTGCAATACCTTCTGTACCAGGAAACACAGTTGTATTGACGATGGATCTTAAGTTACAACAAGCAATGGATAATGCATTTGATGAGACATTGCTCAAGGTGCAGGAAGAACATCCCAAGGCGGTGGCTGGAGGAGCGGTTTTGTTGGATGTTAATACAGGAAAAGTTCTAGCCATGGCCAGCAGACCTGTTCTTAACCCAGATGATTTTAATGGAAGAGCCTTAAATCAGGATCAAGCTGATTATTATTTTCGTAATACACCCCCTGCCTTATACAATAGGGCGATACAAGGGAGTTACGTACCAGGTTCAACCTTTAAACCAATTACCGGCATGGCTGCTCTGGAGTCCGGATTACTAGATTTGAAGGATACGGTTGTCTGTACAGGAAGTTATTGGAATCCCCCTTATATTAAATGTTGGAGTGTTCATGGAAGAGTTGATTATTATGCGGCTATGGCCGGGTCCTGTAATGTGTTCTTTCAAGAAATGGCCCGACGCGCTGGAATTGAAGAGATTGGTAGAGTTGGTAATGAGTTTGGTCTTAGTGACATAACAGGCATAGATCTTCCGTTTGAAAGTAACGGTCTTTTGCCGGATTTGGAATGGCAGGAAGAAGAATTCGGTACCCGAGCAGATAAAATAAACAAAGAGATCAATGAGAAAATTACAGAATTAGAGATTGAATATCAAGAAAGAATAACACAGACTAGTTTGGAACAAGAAATTAAAAGGTTGCAAAATGAGTTAAATGGTAAGAAAAAGGTTTTAGAACAAGAAAGAAAAATTCAGCTTGAACATTATACTAATTGGCATGAGTGGGATAACTATAATACTGGTATCGGACAGGGATACAACCAGTATACAATCATTCAGATAGTTAATTATGTAGCTACATTGGCCAACGGTGGTAAACGTTATAAGCCATATACTGTTGAAAGGATAGTTACTCCCGAGGGGATAATTGTAGAAGAATTTATGCCTGAATTAATTGCTGAAGTGAACTTACTGCCTCAAACAATTCTAGAAACACAAAAAGCTCTGCAAGCCGTTACAAATCCTGGAGGTACAGCATATTCCTTGTTTAAACATTTTCCGAAGGACATTAAAGTTGCGGCTAAAACTGGAACGGCGCAACCTGGAAGGGTAGGATACATTAAAAACAAGGATTATGACGGACTATTTATAGCTTATGCACCTGCTGATAATCCACAAATTGCTTTTGCAGGAGTCATCGAACATGGCTATAGTGGATCTGGATCAATAGGTCTTGTAGCTAGAGCGGTTTTTGAAGAGTATTTTGGCATTACTAAGACTGAAATTCAGCCAAATAAGGTAGCCGATGATATGCCTGCAGTAAGTGCAGAATAGGATGCCATGACCATCAAGAAGATGAGCCTATCTAAGTTATATAATAGATAAAATTAAATACAATTAAATACAATGAGCCATTAAATAAAAACGGGATATTTCCCGTTTTTATTTAACTCACTAGGATAATCCCCAATTCTCGATATTCGCTTTGAGCCACCTTTCTCCTTCAGTTAAGTTTTCTTTGCTTTTCAGCAGGGATTTTCCAATAAATAGCGAATTTAGATTTAGACAGCGTATGGGGGAATTTAAGAGTGGGATCAAAAAAAGAAATAGTTATATTTAAAGGAAGTAGAGATGGTCTGACTATATTTTGCGATGATAAAGCAGACTGGAATATAATCATGCAGGACTTATACATCCGTTTACAGGGAAAGGAAGGGGCTTTTTTTGCAGGGGCCAGTGTTGTTTTGGATATTGGGCAGCGCATCCTTTCTCCTGAAGAGGTTAGTTCAATATGGCATGTTTTTCAAGAGAACAAACTAACTATAAACAGTATTAAGAGGCAGGACAAGAGTAGTGTGAGAAGTAATTTTAACCGTTATAATAAAGAAAAGCCTCTTACTTGTTACATGGGCAATCCTGTAAGCTATCTCCCAACCTTAGTAGTTACTAAGAATATACGCTCCGGTCAGGATATCACTTTTGATGGTAATGTCATTATTTATGGTGATGTTAAGCCGGGGTCAAAGATTACTGCCACAGGCTTTATTTTAGTGTTAGGCAATTTGATAGGAACAGTTCATGCTGGTGCTGAAGGGGACGAAGACGCTTGGGTAGCGGCTTTGCGCTTACAACCTGGACAGTTGCGCATTGCCGGTTATATTACACGAGCACCAGATGAAAAACCTCAAGAACCAGAGATAGCCAGGATAAATCAGGGATCGGTTGTTGTAACTGAATGGAAGAACTCAAATATTAATCTGGATATAACAGGGGGAGTTAATTAATGGGAGAAGTTATAGTTATTACTTCAGGTAAAGGTGGAGTCGGCAAAACTACAACTACTGCTAATATTGGAACAGCATTGGCATCTATGGGACAAAAAGTAGTATTAGTAGATACAGATATTGGGTTGAGAAACCTGGATGTAGTAATGGGCTTGGAAAACCGCATTGTTTATGACCTTGTTGATGTAACGCAAGGACATTGTCGTTTGAGACAGGCACTTATTAAAGATAAACGCTTTGAGAATTTAGCTCTTTTGCCTGCTGCACAAACAAAAGACAAGACTGCAGTTAATGTTGATGAGATGAAACAATTATGTGCTCAGCTTAAAGAAGAATTTGATTACGTGCTGATAGACTGTCCTGCCGGTATAGAACAAGGTTTTAAGAATGCAATAGCAGGTGCCGATAAGGCTTTAGTAGTAACGACACCAGAAGTATCTGCGGTGAGAGATGCCGATAGGATTATTGGGCTTTTAGAAGCCGAAGAAATTAGAAATCCCTTGTTGATTATTAACCGTATCCGTCCTAGTATGGTGAAAAAAGGTGATATGATGGATATTAATGATATGATTGATATCCTAGCCGTTGAACTTCTAGGAGTAGTACCAGAGGATGAAACAATTATTGTATCTACCAATAGAGGAGAGCCGGCCGTTCTCGATGCTAACTCCTGGGCAGGTCAGGCGTATCGTAATATAGCCAAGAGAATAATGGGTGAGCAAGTGCCACTCATTTCTTTAGAGGTAGATGACGGTGTATTTAATAGGCTGAAGAAGTTACTAGGCATTAAAGCTTAAGTAAAGGGGGCTACGATTAATGGACCTGTTTAGCAAACTGAAAGGCAAAGAAGCTCAGCCAAGTAAGCATCTTGCTAAAGAAAGACTGCGCCTGGTATTAGTACATGACCGATCCAATATTTCTCCGCAGCTTCTAGAATGCCTGAAAGAAGATATGATGAAAGTTATATCTAAATATATGGATATTGATCAGATAGGGACAGAAGTTACTCTAAATTCGGATGATAGGACTGTAGCATTAGTTGCAAATATTCCGATCATTAAGATTAACCGTCTTTCTTTATGAGTACTAAAGGGTAATAAGAAGATATAATGACGTAGCGATAAGTGAAAAGATTACTTAAGCTGCGTTCTTTTATGTGTTTTATAGAGGGAATAACCATTAGGATAAAAAGACTATAAAAAATACCAAAGATAAAGCGGTTTGTGTGATATCATGAATTATAGAAACTCATTAAGGAGTAGAAAAATGAAAAAAATTAGTATAAAGTTCATAACAATTCTGATAGTCTTAGGGTTAAGTATTAGTCTAACGGCATGTGGCAACAAAGATTTAACTAAGGATAAAACACCACAGGAGATAGTTATTGCGGCTGCAGAAGCTATGCAAAATATCAATACTTATAGCATCACTATGGCGATGCATATGGATATGGTCAACCCTGAAACGGGTAATATGGAAAGTATAGTAATGACCGGCAACGGAGATATAATTGTAGAACCTCTAAAAATGCATATGAATATGGATATACAAATTCCACAAATGCCCATGAGCATGGAAATTTATGCTGTAAATGAGGACAATACTATTATTGAATATCTAAACGTACCTGGTCAAACAGAAAAATGGATGAAGATTGAATTACCATTAGATGAAAACATGCAGCAGATGATGAATCCCGCCCAATCAGCTGCCTTCCTACAAGAAGCAATGCTTAATGCTAAATTTTTAGGTGAAGAAGAGAAAGATGAAATAGAAACGATCATTATAGAGACAATTTTGAAGCCTGAAGCCTTTGGAAAATTCATGCAAATGCCGGGTAGTGATATACTAACAGCTGATTTAGATAGCTTATTTGCATCAATGGATAATTTTAAATATAAAATCTGGGTACGTAAAGACAACCTTTACATAACCAAAGCTGAGATGGATTTGGGTGAGATATTTAATACTATGATCGACACTATGGTTGATATATCAGAGGAGGAAAAAGAAATACTTAGCAAAATGAAAGCTCAGATGACGATGGAATATGTGGACTTTGATGTTCCGGTTGAAGTCACTGTTCCTGATGAAGTAATCAATAACGCCGAGGATTTCTCCAATATGCTAAATTCAGCGAATTAAATAGATATTTATATCAGAAAAAGCTTATACTAATAGTAGATAAAGCGGTACAAATATTCAAAAAGTTTAATTGGGGGTAAATCCTATGATGTCAGACTCTATTAAGTTCAAAGGGCATGAAAGTAAGTTAGCAAAAAGATATTCTTTAAAGGAAGAAATATTTAGTAGTGTTACTCATGGGATGGGTGCCCTGCTAAGCATAGCAGCCTTAGTTATTGCAGTTGTCTTTGCCAGTTTAAAGGGAGATGTTTGGCGTATAGTTAGTTTTAGTATTTATGGTTCCACATTATTTTTCCTTTATTTATCTTCGACACTCTATCATAGCCTTGTCTTTGAAAAGGCAAAAAAAGTTTTCAGGGTATTTGATCATGCTGCTATCTACTTGTTAATTGCCGGAAGTTACACACCTCTATCACTTGTTGCGATGAGAGGAACGTGGGGTTGGATCGTTTTTTCTGTTATCTGGTCATTAGCTATTTTTGGTATTGTCTTGAATATCATAAGTCTTGAGAAGACTAGGGTATATTCGACAATTCTATACGTTTTAATGGGCTGGTTAGTAATTGTAGCCATAAAGCCGATGCTCAGCATGATACCTCATGGATTATTTCCTTGGTTATTAGGTGGTGGCTTGATTTATAGCGTCGGTATCATATTCTATGTATGGAAGAAAATTCCATATAACCATGGGATATGGCATTTATTTGTATTAGGTGGAAGTATTGTACATTACTTAGGTTTTTTGTTTTACTTAGCAAGATAAAAATATAACAAACAATGAAACCGGGTAGAGATGAAGTAAACTCTCCCGGTTTTTATGATGTTATATAGCCAAATATTAAACTTAAGATATTAATTTTAGCGAATCGAAACTGGTTCTCACTTGCTCTAAAAAGTTTGAAAGAGTCGGTGAGAGTCATTTATCTTTATGGTAAGAGATTTGTGTGAATACAGGTAGAACAGGACCACTCCAAGGTATTTCTACCAGTAAGCCTTGAAATATATCGTTTTCTACTGATACCCTAGGCAAAATACTGATTCCAAGACCGCTGATTACAAGTTGTTTTATTGCTTGAATATTATCGATCTCACCTTTCATGCAGCATTATAAATTATAATTGAATGTATCACAACTATCAATTTTACAAATACAAATGGACATGCTAAATTTAAGCTAGAAGAAATAATGTTATTGTTATAAGAGTTAAAGGGATAATGAGAGGAGCATGATGAGGATGATACTTGGAATCAGTGCAAGTGGGCGTACTAACGGAATAACTAGTGAAACGGTTAAGGCTATCTTGGAAGCTACAGGTTCGGAATACGAATTTATCTCTCTTGCCGGAAAACAAATTAGTGGTTGTATAGGATGTACAAAATGCGCATCCGATAACAAGTGCAAACTAAAAGATGATTGGTTGGAAATCGCAGAGAAGATGTTAGCTGCTGATGCTATTGTATTTGGAG
>PHAD01000028.1 GCA_002841595.1 Firmicutes bacterium HGW-Firmicutes-12 | reverse complement strand
GCCGCTTCGGTGGGATTATTTCCAATAGGAGTGAAGCACGGACCTTACGATGCACCTGATGGCTCTTTCGCTATTGAATTTCGCCATTATCCAAAATCAGCAACAGGCAAGCGGAGCTTTCCGACACTTAAGTAATAAATCCCACGAGATAGATGTGCTCCTGGCATGGGCAGTTAAATACCGTCAAGGAGGTTGAGTAATGAGTTTCTTAGGGGAAGTTATTTCGAGTATTCCCATAGTCCTTCAACCCTTTAATTTATTAGTAACTTTTATTGGAGTTCTTGTAGGAATTACTTTTGGTGCGGTGCCTGGTATTGGTGCTCCTCTAGCTATGACCATGTTTTTACCTATGGCCTTCGGAATGGACCCCATACCTTGTCTTTTGATCCTACTTGGGCTCTATTTCGCAGCATTGTACGGCGGCTCGATTAGTTCAATTTTAATCAATGCTCCCGGTACTCCTGCTTCAATAGCTACGTCTTATGACGGATATCCTATGTCTCAAAAAGGGGAGGCAGGAATTGCTCTAAATACATCAGTCGTCAGTTCGATGTTCGGAGGGTTTTTTAGCATAATAGTATTCATTTTGTTCTTCAATCCATTGAATGAATTGTTTATAGAATTCGGACCTTCCCAGCTGTTTGTGTTTGTGTTTATATCTTTTGTGTTTTTAACAATGCTCGACAAGACGAAATGGGACAAAGTTATAGTTGCAACCTGTGTAGGTTTGCTCTTAGGTATGGTAGGCCAAGACCTTATATCTGGCTCCATACGCTATACTTTTGGATATATTTACATAGAAGACGGGTTAGATTTAATTGCCGTCTTAACAGCTTGGTTTGCAGTAACAGAGGTATTGTTTTTAATTGGTAAGAAAGAGGGTAGCATTGCTACCGATGGGATACTAAAGGGATCACCCTTACAAGGAGTAAAGAATTGTTTCAAGTATCCCGTTACTTTGATTAGATCTAGTATTATCGGTTGCGTTGTAGGGATTATCCCAGGTGTTGGCGGTTCAGTAGCCAATGTTGCAGCTTACAGTGCTGCTAAAAGCTCTTCTAAGCATCCGGAGCTCTTCGGCACTGGTTATGCGGAAGGTGTGGTTGCCCCGGAAGCTGCTAATAACGCAGTAAGTGCAACAAGCCTGATTCCCACATTAGCCTTAGGTATTCCGGGCAGTGCTCCTGCTGCTATTATTCTTGGGGCATTATTAATGCTTGGTTATCGTCCGGGACCTGGTCTTGCCTCCACCGACCCCGGGCTAATTCCAGCGCTGATTGCCGGTATGATAACCGTAAACATCCTGTTTTGTATCGTAGGGTTATCTTTAACTAATACGTATAAAAAAATAACACAAGTCAATATAAAGATATTAATACCGCTTATCATTTCCTTATCGTTACTTGGGGGATATTTATCCCGATTTCGTATTTCTGATGTCTTCTTTGCCTTACTCCTGGGTGTATTTGCTTACGGTACCAGAAAGGCAAAATATCCGGTAACGCCAATGGTTTTAGGATTTTTACTAGCAACAATGATCGAAGAAAACTTCTTTAAAAGTTTATTAATTTCTGACAATGGCGCTTTAATATTCATCCAGGGACCTATCAATATTTTTTTAGTCACTGTTGGTATCTTGATTATTTGTTGGCAACCCTTAAAGAAATTCTTTTCTAACATAACAAGCTCTAATTAGAGCTATTAGCTATAACCCCACATTCACATGTTGTTGGATTGAAATAGTGAGGTGATGCGTATAGGTTTTAGTGTAAGAGGCAAATGTTCGGACTTATTCAGAAAATAAAAAGGGGGATGAAACATGTACGTAAACAAAAGATCTAACTGGAACAAACTTTTTGTGTTACTCATAGGTATTTTTCTAATTGGGTCTATGATGATGGGTTGTACCTCGACGCCGAAAGCAACAGAAAATGAGGATACCGATAAGGTTGCATGGCCAACAGAGACAATTAAGGTAATTGTATCAACTAATGCTGGTGGGCAAATAGATACTGTTATTCGTGGTATAGCTCCGTATATGCAAGAGATTTTAGGTGCCCCGGTGGTTGTACAGAATATGCCTGGTTCTGGGGGGAGGATCGCTAGCCAGTTTGTTTATGATGCTGATCCTGATGGCTATACGTTACTTGCTACCAATGCCTCTGATGTGAGTATGGGTGAAGTTGCCCAAGACGTACGCTACAAAACAGAAGAGTTCACTTATATTGGCACCTACACTCATGAAGGGGCAGCCCTAATTGCTTCAAAAGATTCTGGGATTACTTCTGTAGAAGAGTTAGTTGCAGCAAGTAAGATAAAACCTATTAATTATGGCGCTGTTCACTTAGCCAGTCAAAACCACATGTGTAGTTATTTCCTGGCTGAAGTTACTGGTATGGATGCTAAAATTATTCCTTATTCTGGCGGTGCGCCAATTTTGGCCGATCTTATGGGTAACCATATTCAAGTTGGCCTCGTTGGTTTATCCCTTGGTGTTAACGCACACAATGATGGTCGAGTAACTATGTTAGCTCAATTATCAGAAACCAGAAGTAATATTGCAAAAGATTTTCCGGCTATTAAAGAGGCTTATCCTGACTACAAGGGAAGCAATTATACCTTTGGCGTCATGGCACCTCCAAACGTGCCTGAAGATATCCAAGCAATACTGGTAAAGGCTTACCAGGAGGCTGTTAAGAACCCAGAGTTCTTGAAGTGGGCAGACTCTGCGTTTCTTGATATCAATGATATTGGTCCCGAGGCATTCGAAGCCTTAATGGTAAATGATAAAGCAACGTACAGTTCGCTTATGGATATTGTTAAAGAGCTTAAAACCGCAACCGAGGCGAAATAATAAACTATATAACAAATGCTATGGCTTGAGAGGAGTCCCGACCACGATTACTGCCGTAGTCGGGGCTCCTAACTCTGAAATTCCACCCAATATTGTGAGAATTTGAAAAACGCTTGATCGTGAAAGGGGTGTGAGTTATTTTGTCTGAAAAATTGAAGAAACTGATTGACTATGAAGTAATTATGCCGGCGATTATGATAATCTTTGCTCTCAGTTATTTCATTAATGTTAGCGATAATCCGCGGACTGGACGATTATTTCCGCAGATTATTTGTATAATTATGTTACTCCTCTTGGTACGAATAATAATCGTTAATATAAAGAGCAAGTTAATATCAGAAACCGGATCTGTAGAAGTGACGGGTGTGGAAGAAACGGTAAAAAGCAAAAAATTTACTGAGAGAAAAGGATTGGTGCTATTTACTTTTATCGTAATGATGTTTCTCTACTACCTTGCTATTCTTCTTGTAGGATATATTTACGCTACCTTTATTTTCGTTGTAACATCAATGCTCGTACTTGGTTATAAGAACAAGAAGGTTATTTTGTTAGTTACTGTTATTTTTTTATTGGTTATATATGTGTTTTTTGTCTTAGGGTTTCATTTTGTCTTGCCTCAGGGCTCATTGATAAAAGGTTTGTGATTCTTGCATTATGCGTTTTAAAAATAATTTGAGGTGAAAAAAATGAGATTTGCTTTTACTTTAACTTCAGCAGAATCAAGGCGTTTAATAGCTAAAGGTGTGGTTAAGATGCCGGAGGTTCAGGCTGCACTGAAAAACGCCTATATTATTATTGCGGGCGGTACTACCAACGCTTACGTGGCACAGGAACTGTTGAGCTCCAAGGATATCGAGCCCCAGCGCTTTACAGTTGGCCTTAGTACATCTGGCGTTCTTTGTTATACTGACGCGGCGAAACGTCATCCTATACCCATGATTCTATATAAGGGAGAAGTAGTGAAGAAAACAGTCAGTGAGGCCTTTGATGATTTCCATCTGGAAACCATTGTAATCAAAGGTGCCAATGCCATTGATCCAGAAGGAAACGTTGGGGTTATCACAAACGCATTCAATGGTGGCACAGTTCCCCAAATTATTGGCACGCCAACCTCCCAGGGACTAAAATATATTACCCCAGTAGGTTTGGAGAAGTTAGTTCCCTCTGTTAAAAGTGCCGCTAAAGTAACAGGTGCCAAACTGCTGAATTTTACCATGGGCCCCAGTTTTGGAATGTTTTGTTTGCCCAATACCATGCCGGTGACGGAAATTGAAGCTTTGAAAACTTTGTTCAACGTGAAGGCAACTCATGTCGCATCAGGAGGCATAGGGGGTAACGAGGGTGCAGTAACCATAGTAGTTGAAGGTGAAGAAAAGAATGTTACTGATACCCTGGAATTTATAAAGTCCTCCATTAAAGGTGAGCCGGCAGTTCCTCCCCTTAAAAGTAATTGTGAGACCTGCTCAATGAAAGAGTGCGAGTTTAACGGAGCGAATAAGGCTGACCAGCCGGAATGGTTACAGAAAGGGCAGCAAGACTAGTTGCAATTTGACTCTATCATTTTTATATAGAGAGAAGGAGAGAAAAAATGAGTAAACTGGGTATTGCAGATTTTTACAAAATGAAACAAGAAAAGAAGAAGATATCCATGGTGACGGCCTATGATTATGGCATGATGAGTCTGATAGACCAGACAGATATTGATATGGTATTGGTGGGTGACTCAGCTGCTACTGTTATGTTCGGCTTGGACAGCACTGTGTCCGTAACTATGGATGCAATGATAAATATGTGTGCAATGGTAAGTCGGGCTGCTTCTAATACTTACGTAGTAGGCGATATGCCCTATATGAGTTACGAATTAGGAATTGAAAAAGCCCTGGATAATGCTGGGAGGTTAATGAAGGAAGGTTTCGTGGATGCGGTTAAGTTGGAAGGTGGAACACGGATTAAAAACACTATCAAAGCCTTGGTTGACGTGGGTATTCCCGTGATGGGTCATATTGGTCTTACACCGCAAACTGCTTCCCAATTAGGTGGATATAAGGTTCAAGGAAAAGATTTTTTAATGGCTACACAAATAATTGAGGATGCCTTTGCCGTTCAGGAAGCGGGTGTTTTTTGCGTAGGTTTGGAAGCAATACCGGCCCCTCTGGCAAAAATCATAACCGAATCATTGAATATTCCTACTATAGGAATCGGTGCTGGGGTGAATTGTGACGGACAGGTTTTGATTCTTCATGATTTGTTGGGGATGTTTGATCGTTTCGTTCCTAAATTCGTCAAGAGGTACGCTGAATTGGGCCAGGAAATACGTGAAGCGTTAAACAGATTTACAGAAGAGGTTAGATCTAGCAGCTTCCCCGACAAGGAGCATAGCTATAACATGGATAAAGAGGTAGAAAACAAACTTACCGAATACATAAAAAACAGGAATGGTAAATAGTTACTTCAAATGACGTTATAAGTTATATAAAATTCTGACAAATGGAGGTGCTAGACATGGAAAAGATTAGACTGGGACGAACAAATCTTATGGTTAGCAGAAGTGGTTTTGGAGGCATTCCTATTCAGAGGCTCAGTTCGGCCGAAGCAGAAAAAGTTGTAAGGAAAGCTTATGATAGCGGCTTTACTTATTATGATACAGCCAGACTATATACGGATAGTGAAGAAAAGATCGGACGGGCTCTTCACGATGTTCGCGACAAAATTATAATAGCAACAAAAACTACAGCAACGACCAAAGATGGTGTATTGGCGGATATTCGACAAAGCCTGAAAAATCTTCAAACAGATCATGTGGATATACTGCAACTGCACAATGCAAATCCCATTCCGGACCCTAATGATCCTGAAAGTAACTATGCCGGGCAGATAGAAGCGCAAAGATTAGGATTGACCCGATTTATCAGTATAACCTGTCATAACTATGATAATGCGGTAAAAGCAGTCAAATCTGAGCTTTGGGATACACTTCAGTTTCCTTTTAGTCCCATCTCTACAGAAAGGGAACTAGCCGTGGCCCAGTTATGTAAGGAGCATGATGTCGGTGCTATTGGCATGAAGGGTCTGGCTGGTGGCTTGATAAACCATGCGGAGCCAGCGTTTGCCTTTTTGAGACAGATTGGCAATCTCCTAACCTTATGGGGCATCGATCATGAATGGCAGGTAGATGAATTTGCTGTTTTGGAAAATAAACAGCCCAAGCTAGATGATCAATTGATGTCGATGATTGAGAAGTGGCGCAAGGATCTGGCTGGTGACTTTTGCCGAGGTTGCGGTTATTGTCTACCCTGCCCGGCGAATATACCCATTCCAATGGCAGCCCGTATGCCGCATCACCTGAGAGAATCACCTGACTCGCGCCTTATTAACGAAGAATGGAAAGCAAAAATGGACCTCATAGATGATTGTATTAATTGCGGTCATTGTATGGAACACTGTCCCTACGAACTTAATACCCCGGAGTTGTTGAAAAAAGCACTGGTGTTATATCGAGAACGGTACATAAAAGTAAAAGGAAAATACTAGAAAATGGCATCTTAAGTTTGACTTTTTCCTGATATTTCGGATTATTTAAAGTTTTTAACAGTTACGGAAAATAGCTGATCTTGAGCGATGTATAGGTTTAATAATTACTAGACGAATAGAGGAGAGAATATGAAAAAGGCAAAAATAGCAATCATTGGCTCAGGGAACATCGGCCTGGATCTGATGTTCAAAGTAATGAAAAATCCGAACTTAGAAATGAGTTTGATGGTAGGCCGCAACAATTCTCCACGTTTGCAACAGGCCAGGGAGATGGGTATCCGCACATCGGACCAAGGCATACAGGCCATTATTGATGAACCGGAATGTTGTGATATCGTATTTGATGCGACTACTGCTCAGGTACACATAATGCATGCCCCCATACTTAAAAAGCTCGGAAAAATAACGATAGATATGACGCCTGCCGGAGTCGGTGCATGGGTAGTACCTTCGTTTAATATGGAAGAAAATATGGATAAAGATAACATCAATCTGATTAGTTGCGGCGGGCAGGCTGTTATTCCAATCATTGGCACTATCAGTCGTATCGTACCCGTTTTGTATGCTGAAGCCGTAAACGCTAGTGGAAGTAAAAGTGTTGGACCTGGTACTAGAGAAAATGTGGATGAATACACACATCACACAGCAGATGCGATTGTGAAAGTCGGAGGTGCAAAAAAAGCCAAGGCAATAATTGTTATAAACCCAGCGGAGCCACCGATTAAGATGCATAATACTGTATTTTGTATTGTGGAGAAGTTAAACGAAGAGATCGAAGCGAAGATTGTAAAGGCCCTGAACAGTATCGTGGATGAGATTAAAACGTATGTGCCGGGCTACACCATTACTACTCCTCCGCAGTTTGATTATGAGAGAAATCTTGTGACCACTGCGGTAGAGATCGAGGGTGCGGGCGACTATCTGCCTAAATATTCTGGAAATCTAGATATAATTACTCAAGCGGGAGTTCGTGTTGCATCTGCAATGGCAGAAAGAATGTGAGGTTGAAGATATGAAAAGAGTTGGAAATAAAATTACAATTATAGATACTACATGCCGGGATGGAATGCATGCCATGGCGCATCAGTTCAAGGTGGATGATGTCGCTCGCATTGCCAGGGGATTGGAAAAGGCAGGCGTGAACTATATGGAAGTCTCACATGGAGATGGCTTAGGTGGGCATTCAATTAACTATGGTTTTGGTGCTGCAACGGATGAAGAATGGTTAATGGCAGCTCGCAAAGAACTGAAGAAGACTAAGTTGGCCGTATTATTCTTACCGGGCGTAGGTACGATGGATGACCTTAGAATGGCACGGAACTGTGGTGTAGATATGTGCCGAGTAACGGTACACTGTACCGAGGCGGACATCACCAAACAGCACGTGAAGCTAGTAAAAGACCTAGGTATGCAGGCTTTTGGAGTGCTGATGATGGTGCATATGGTGACACCAGAAAAATTGCTGGAGCAGGCGAAGATTTTCCAGGATTACGGAGTGGGAGCTGTGTATATGATGGATTCCGCGGGCCATCTACTACCGGATGGTGTTCGTGCTCGGGTATCGTATCTTGCTGAGAAACTTGATATTCCGGTAGGTTTTCATGCCCACGCAAATCTAGATCTGCATATTGCCAATACCATAGCGGCGATAGAAGCTGGTGCGACTTATACTGATGGCACACACAAAGGTTTAGGGGCAGGTGCAGGAAACACACCGATTGAGGTGTTAACAGCAGTACTTAAAATGTATGGTTATGAAACGGATATTGATCTGCACTCTATAGAGGACGCAGCGGAGGATGTTTTGACTCCAATTATTGGTAATAATATCCCCCACATTGATAAGGTGGCGTTAACTATCGGTTACGCAGGTGTTTATGGTAGCTTTGCCTTACACGCAAAGCGTGCAGCAGCACGTTATAATGTAGATGCACGAGATATTATGTTAGAATGCGGTAGGCGTAAGGTAGTGGGTGGGCAAGAAGACATAATTATTGAGGTTGCAGTGGAGCTGGCTAAGAAGAAGGCAAAGGCGGTTGACTGATCAAAAAAATCGAACATACAATTGTATAATCGCTTATTGCAAAATAAGGGCAATCGAACATAAGTTAGCTGGCGGTGGTGCGAGAGGAGGCTACCCATTAATTGAGTAGTCTCCTCTCACACCACCGTACGTATGTTCATGACCTTGTAAATATCCAGCTATGATCTAACCGCCAATATCCCTTTCGGGTGTTTGCCCACTTTCAAACCTTATCTTTCGGTATTAAAAGACGCTATAGGTTATAAAGACTACTTAGCTTTTTATTTACTCGGGTAAAAAAAACAGATTTTATAAATGTATGTTTGTCATTATTGATTATTGAAAGGAGCTGACTAAATGGAGAAAATGTATCTTGATCCTGAAGAAATAACAGAAAAATATGTAGAAGCGGGATGCAAGAAAGCAAACTTACCAGTATATAAAATGCTCCTTTTAGGAGTTTTAGCAGGCGCATTTATTGGATTTGCCGCTGAAGGCTCCAATATGGCGATACATACAATCGATTCGGTAGGCCTGGGCAAGGCTCTAGCTGGGGCACTCTTTGCCACAGGACTGATGATGGTTGTTATTACAGGAGCGGAGCTCTTTACAGGCAATACGCTAATGGTAGTAACTTGTTTGCAGGGAGAATCAAAGTGGTTAAAAGTTTTGAAAAACTGGTTCTACGTTTATCTTGGAAATTTTATTGGATCAATGATAATTGTTTTTTGCATCTTGCTTTCAGGACAATTTGACTTTACGAGTGGACTGTTAGGAGGATTTACAATAAAGATAGCCGTTTACAAAACTAGTCTAACTTTTACCAAAGCTTTTTTTATGGGAATTCTCTGCAATTGGCTAGTGTGTATAGCGATATGGATGGCTCTAGCTGCCAAAGATATTTGTGGTAAACTACTGGCAATATTCTTCCCCATCTGGTTGTTTATTACTTCTGGGTTTGAACATAGCGTTGCAAATATGTACTACATACCGGCAGGTATTTTGGCCAAATTTAATCCCCAGTGGGTGCAAGAAGCTATATCTTTAGGGGTTACACCTGAAAAGCTGGATAACCTGAACTGGGGTACATTCTTTGTAAACAATCTTATACCAGTAACTCTTGGGAATATTGTGGGCGGAAGTTTATTTGTAGGAATGATATATTGGGTTAGCTTCCTGTACGAAGGAAGGTCAATGAAACCTAATATTCAAAGATAATTTAACCACAAGGAGGAAGAATACATGACATTTAAAAGCGATATCGAAATTGCCCAGGAAGCTACTTTGTCAACTGTTATAGAAGTTGCGGAAAAACTAGGTATTCCTGATGATTATCTGGAGTCATACGGTAAGTATAAGGCCAAAATCGACTATAATCTCCTGAGGCAACTGAAAGAAAAGGCCGATGGGAAACTAATCTTAGTTACAGCAATCAATCCCACGCCAGCTGGGGAAGGCAAAACAACTACTACAGTGGGGCTAGGCGATGCATTATCTTACCTTGGGCATAAAACTGTTATTGCACTGCGGGAACCATCCTTGGGTCCTGTTTTTGGAATAAAAGGTGGAGCGGCCGGAGGAGGTTATGCACAAGTTGTTCCTATGGAAGATATTAATCTACATTTTACCGGAGATATTCATGCTATTGGAGCTGCCAACAATCTTATTGCCGCTATGCTAGATAATCATATTTACCAGGGGAACACTCTAGATATTGATGTAAGAAGGGTAACCTGGAAGAGAAGTATTGATATGAATGACCGTCAGTTAAGATTTATGGTTAACGGATTAGGGGGCAAAGCCAATGGCACACCGCGGGAAGATGGCTTTGACATTACCGTGGGTTCAGAGATTATGGCTATTCTTTGTCTCTCAAGTGATCTGGAAGATTTAAAAAACCGTGTGGAAAGGACTATTGTGGCTTACAGCAGGAGCGGAGAACCCGTCACAGCAGGTCAACTAAAGGCCCAGGGCGCCGTGGCTGCTCTCTTAAAGGATACCCTCAAGCCTAACCTGGTCCAGACTCTGGCTCATACGCCTGCCTTTATACATGGCGGTCCTTTTGCAAACATCGCACATGGCTGCAATAGCGTCATGGCTACTAAGATGGCCCTGAAATTGGGGGATTATGTGGTCACCGAAGCTGGGTTTGGCGCGGATTTGGGAGCTGAAAAATTCGTTGATATCAAATGTCGGTTGAGTGGCTTGAAACCTAACGCAGTAGTTATTGTTGCTACGGTTAGAGCCCTTAAATCCCATGGTGGCGTGGCAAAAGGCGACTTAAATCAGGAGGATATTGAGGCTTTAAAGAGAGGGGTTCCCAATCTCTTAAAACACGTAGAAAACGTTACTCAGAATTATGGCCTGGCTGCCGTAGTTGCCCTTAATCGTTTCCCTACTGATACCGAAGCGGAGCTAAAATTTATCCAGGATGAATGCACGAAGCAAGGTGTAAATGTAGCACTTTCCGAAGTATGGGGCAAAGGTGGGCTAGGTGGTGTTGTACTGGCGAAAGAAGTTTTACGTTTGATAGAGACAAGTGAAGATAATTTTAAGTTTGTATATGATGTGAATCTTGGAATCAAAGAGAAAATTAAGACAATAGCCACCAAAATATACGGAGCCGATGGGGTAGATTTTATAGGTTCAAGTTTTCAGGATATTGAGAATATCGAAAAAATAGGCTATGGCAATCTTCCTGTCTGTATGGCTAAGACACAGTATTCCTTATCCGATGATCCTAAAAAACTTGGACGTCCGGAAGGTTTTAGAGTATCTGTTAGAGGAGTAAAGGTTTCTGCTGGGGCAGGATTTGTGGTTGTGCTCACTGGGGATATAATGACATTGCCCGGACTGCCCAAAGTGCCTTCTGCAGAAAGTATTGACGTTGATAACACGGGCAAGATCTCAGGACTCTTTTAAGGGGACTGTTGAAAAATCCCGAATCTCAATGTTTTTGCTGAAAGCGCGAATGCTCATGTATCTTATAGTACGCTCCGTTTCTCACTTTCAGTATGTCTTGGCCTTCGGTTTTTGAGCAGTCTCAATAAAATGTTACTTGTTCAATTATAACTAGATTAAGGGGGTTAAAATATGTGTGGAAAAAGCACTTGGGACCTTCTTAATGCCCTAAGTTCCAAGGAACCGGTACCCGGCGGGGGTGGTGCTTCGGCTTTGGTAGGTGCACTAGGGATGGCTCTCGGGAGTATGGTAGGGAATCTAACCCTTGGTAAGAAAAAATATGAAAACGTGCAGGAGGATATCAAGATAATTCTGCTGAAGGCGGAAGCCCTTCAGCAAGAGCTATTTGCGCTTATTGAAGAAGATGCCAGGGTATTCGAGCCTCTTTTTAAAGCCTATGGTCTCCCCAAGAATACTGAGGAAGAGATGGTTAAAAAGGATGAAATCATGGAAGGTGCGCTACGAGCAGCCTGTAGTGTTCCGCAAAAGATTATGGAGAAATCGATGGAAGCGATTATATTACATGAAGAATTGGCAGTGAAAGGTACAAGGATAGCTATCAGCGATGTGGGTGTAGGTGTGTTATTTTGTAAATCAGCCCTGATGGGTGCAAGTTTGAATGTCTTTATCAATACCAAACTAATGAAGGATAGAGAATATGCTGATGAGGTTAACCGTTTGGTAAAAGAGATGATGGCCTCCGGAATTAACAGGGCTGACAAGGTTTACATTGAAGTTGAAAACGTTATTAATAACTAAGAGGCTTTTCATGTTGGTTTTTTGTTAAAGCTTATCATGCTGTAATAGGTGAAGGACATTGCGCATAGTGGAACGGGAGGATTCTTAATGACGGTTTTAATGAATGGGTCCGAAGTTGTTGCGGCATTAAAGGACAGAATGATAAAGGAAATTGAGGAATTACAGGTCCACGAAATAAATTCGGGACTGGCGATAATTAGACTGGGTGATAGGCCAGACGACTTGGCTTATGAGAAGGGAGCCCTTAAACGGTGTGAAGATATAGGAATCAATTGTCGAGTCTTTGCCTATGGTGAAACAATGACCCAGAAAGAGCTTATTCGCGAAATAGAAAAGATTAATAAAAATGCACTGATACACGGCATTCTACTTTTCAGGCCATTACCTGCGCATATTGACGAAAATGTCATAAAACATGTTATTAGTCCTGATAAGGATATTGACTGCCTGAATCCAGTAAATGCAGCGAAGGTATTTGAGGACGATGATTCAGGTTTTGTTCCTTGCACTCCCGAAGCGGTAATAGACATTTTGGAACACTACAAGATAGATGTCTGCGGAAAAAAGGTCGTAATTATCGGCAGAAGTCTGGTAGTTGGCAAGCCTTTATCCATGTTGCTACTGAAAAAGAATGCGACTGTAACCATCTGTCATACCAGGACCAAAAACCTCGAAGAAACCTGTAGGAATGCAGAAATACTTATCGCGGGGGCCGGAAAAGCTAAAATGGTAACAGGGTCTCATGTCTCTCCCGGACAGATCGTGATCGATGTAGGTATTAACGTGGATGATGTAGGTGATTTATGCGGTGATGTTGATTACGAGAAGGTTGAACCAGTAGTCGGATTTATTACTCCCGTACCGGGAGGAGTTGGTACGGTTACAACATCAGTTATGGCCAAGCATGTTATTAAAGCGGCGAAAGCAGCTTTATATCGACAGCAAACACATAGTTGACACCGTCCTTGAAAGAAGGATCCAACATTTAAGTTTTCAATAATTGTGAATACGCAATGCGTAGTAAAGGAAAAGAGTACAATGATAAAAAATAGAGTACTGGTTGAAGGGGCGTTTCTCATTGCCCTAAGCATAATTCTAACTAGATTTTTTAGTATTAAAATCACCGTCTATGGAGTAGAAGGAGTACGGATAGGACTAGGGGTAATGCCCATAATTATTGCGGGGTTTCGATTAGGTCTATATCAGGGAGCTAAAGTGGGAGCTTTAGCTGATATAGTCGGCTATTTATTAAGCCCTGGGGGAGCTTACATGCCCCATTTTACTCTCACATCTGCCCTGAATGGGGTTTTGCCGTCTCTTTTGATTGGGAAAAAAGAAAAAATTTCAGAAGTCCGGCTGGTACTTTCCGTAGTCATAAGTTATTTCGTGATTAGTATGATTTTAGTCCCTTATTTCCTTTTCAAACTTTTTGGTATTCCCTTCGAAGCTATTTTTTTAGCGCGTCTTGTTTCATTTGGGATTAACATAGTTTTGATAAATTCTATCCTCCTTGTCCTTGACCGCAAAATCAGTATTTTATCTTTTAGGAATTAATTGACCACCCTGAGGCAGTTTTAATAAAATTAATTTGTTATGCTTAGTTTATCCTTACTTTGAATGCAATATATGATGTGACTATCAATTTATTGAACATCATAATGCTCTAAAGGGGAGTAGCTATACAGCAAAGTCGACATTACGAGTGAAAACTCCGGCTATGCTGGCAACGTTTAGTTGTTTGCAAGACCTTTACCTAGTAGGTAAAGGTCTTTTAATGTTAAACAGCCTTTACCTACTAGGTAAAGGCTGTTTAACATTATCTACGGGAAAGGAGAGTTGAAGAAAACGTTAGCAAATGAGTAAATAGAGTGTTGTAAATAGAGGGGAGTAGATTAAATGGAGAAGAAGTGGTATTCCCTTGACACGTCAGAGGTAACCCAAGAGTTAAACACAAACATTAGAAGTGGGTTGGAAAATGCCTTTGTCTTCTCGGGCGTAGCTCAGCTATCCGTAGTTTTTGTACCTTTCCTCAGGGATATCTTTGAGACTGCCCTGCTACAGGCTAGTGACTGGACCGTCGTAATTGCTCTAAGTCTTGCTCCGTTAGTTGTGGCTGAGATTACTAAATTTATCAAGAGGAAAGCATAAGATTTATGAAAAACAATAAGAGGCTTGAAGAAAGTAATAGCGTTTCTTCAAGCCTCTTATCTTATATCCATATTATTAGTTTTTTAATCTGGCGAATTCAGACGGCCCCAGCGGCACATGGCATTTAAGACCGGGACCAAAGACTTGCCTTTTTCAGTCAAAGAATATTCAACTTTAGGAGGTATCTGACTATACTCTTTGCGAATTATGATATCGTCATTTTCTAGTTCCTTTAGTTGATTGCTCAGCATTTTATGGGTAATACCGGTGATACATCTTTTCAACTCGTTGTAACGCATACACATTCTCTTTGATAATCGATATATGATAATAACCTTCCATTTTCCTCTGATGATAGAATTCGTATAGAGGATAGGCGGGTTTTCCTCATCTATATTATAGTGTTCCATCCCACACTCTCCTTTTGGGTAGTATGTTACCATTAAGTGCATACTATACTTTTGTTAATATATGAATTATAGTACGAGCAAGAAGATATTGCAAGGTTATTCCCAAATGAAAAAACACAAGGAGAGTGATAAAAAATGGAGAGATTTGAGCATTTGTTTTCGCCAATAAAGATAAAGAATCTTGAGGTAAAAAACCATATATTCATGTCTGCTATAGGAACATTTATGGCCACGAAAAAACATGAGGTAACCGATGAAACCATTGCTCACTATGAGGCGCGGGCACGCGGTGGAGTAGGTTTCATTACAACGGAAGTTGTTATTATTGATAAGTATTCCAACTATTCTAGTAAACGAAATTTGGGTCTGTATGATGATACCCATATAGAAGGAATGCGCCGCTTGGCGGATGCAGTCCATGCATATGGTGCGAAAATTGCACCGCAACTCTTTCACGTTGCAACGGCTGGGCACTCCTCATTGAACGAGGGGTATCCTCCTGTCGCTGCATCCCCCATTGCTATGCGACGCATGGAGATCCCGCGGCCACTAACCCTCGAGGAGATACCTGTATATGTGGAAAAGTTCGGCGAGGCAGCAAGACGGGCCAAGGAGGCAGGCTGTGACGCAGTCGAGGTGCATTGCTGTCACAAGCATGGACTTTTGGGTAGCTTCCTTTCACCCCTCCACAACAAGCGGATAGACGCCTATGGCGGCAACGTGGACGGCAGGTTGCGCCTGCCCCTTGAAGTTATCAGAAAGATTATCGATAAGGTCGGTCCCGATTTCCCTATTATTGTGAGAATGTCTGTTACCGATATGGAACCGGGTGGGCAGAGCATCATGGAGGCATGCTACATTGCAAAGCGCTTTGAAGATGCTGGTGTAAGTATGCTTAATCTATCAAATGGCGGATTAGACAATCCCTGGAATACCGTGGCCCCTGCGGGGACTAGCAAGGCTTTCAACGCAGATCTCGCGGAGAGGATTAAAAAGGTTGTCCATATACCTGTTGGGGTAATCGGTCGTAACAACGAACCATGGGTTGCTGAGATGGTATTGGCCACAGGGAAGGCTGATGTAGCTTATATGGGGCGGGCGCTATTGTGTGACCCGGATCTGCCCAACAAGGCCCAGGAGGGCAAGGTGGAGGATATCCGTCCATGCATCGGATGCCAACACTGTATTTCTCATCTAGCGCAGCCGGACAGTAAAATTTCCTGCGTAATGAACCCGTTTGCCGGACGTGGTGAAAAACCCGTTGAAAAGGCAGAGGTAAAGAAGCGCGTCCTGATAGTAGGCGGAGGACCGGGTGGGCTAGAAGCCGCAACAATAGCAGCGCAGAGGGGTCATGATGTCACGCTGATGGAGAAATCTGACCAGTTGGGTGGGCAGGCATATATCGCTGCATTTCCCCCTTGCAAGCAGGACGTTGCAACAGGAATGAAGTATATGATCGAGCAGACTAAAAAGGCTGGGGTCAAGATAGAACTAAACTGTGAAGCCACCCCGGATAACGTGAAGGCCTTCAAAGCAGATGCTGTTATTGTGGCGACAGGTGGCAAGCCCATCATGCCGAAGTGGATGTGCAATAGCAAGGGAAATGTTGTTTCCGCCTGGGATGCCCTAGAAGGGAAATGTAACACCGGAAACAACATCCTAGTAATTGGTGGTGGCGCGGTTGGATGCGAGACGGCTGATTTCTTGGCACACCCATATGACGATCGGTCACCCAATGTAAAGAGAGTGACCGTCGTAGAGCTGACGGAAAATATTTTAGTCGAGGATTATACGTCGAACCGGTCGCTACTGGTGCGTAGAATGCAGGAAAAGGGCATAAGCATTATGACAGGCGTGCGCGTAGAAGAGATACTAGAGGATGGTATTAGGTATTCGAAGAATGGGGAAGAAGGGGTACTGCAGGGCTTCGATACCATCGTTTCAGCCTTGGGCACCCAGTCGAATAACGATCTTACGGAGGTGCTCGGCAGTCTTGATATAGCGGTATATACTATCGGGGATGCCGGAAAGCCTGGAAAGATGCTGCAGGCTATTGCGGAGGCTGCTGATGTCGCCCAGAGGATCTAAAGATAGTTGGGAATTGATAAAAGAAGAGAGTATATAGGGTTGATTTTCATTATACTCACTAATAGATGGCGTAACTACTAAAAACTGAGGTCGATTTCGATCTCAGTTTTTATTTTATTAATTGATATTATTTTATGTTTATCCCCCAAAAAAACAAATATACCTTCGAAGTATATGAGTGTTAACAAATCAAATACATAGGGGGATTTATTATGAAAAGGCTTCTTGCTACATTATTGACACTTTTGCTTCTGATGGGTACCGGATCTACCGCTATGGCAAAACCACCTTCTAGGGCAACAACAATATTGCCTGAAAAATCTACATATGAATTTAATTATCTTTTACCTGATTATGTTGTGGAGGACGAGGATGCCACACTCGGAGTTAGCTTAAAAACAAAAGTTTTAGGTCAAAACGGATATGACGATGCTTATATCAAATTCTCTGCAACGGGACCGGGTGAAGTGAATTTTTCCAAAGATATCTCGGCTACCTATGCTGATGAAGGGACTTTGGCCGCCTTTGACCTACCGGTCCAGTATAATGTAACCACCGACTGGACCATAAATTTTATGGAGGATGGCTTATACAACATTACCTTTCAATTGTTTGATACTAACGATAATGAACTGGCTGTAAAAACTCAGGAAATTGAAGTAAGTGATGGGACTGGGGCCTTTGTTTACAAAGTACCGGAGAACATTTATGTCGATACGGAAGTTGCAGTAAACGTGGGTTTTGTTACCCAGCAGGACTATGAAGATGTCCACTTTTCCTTTGTGAAATTAACCGGTACAGGGGATGTCATCTTTAGAGCCCAAGATTCAAATAGCACCTGGCATACTTTTACCAATATGGGAACATGGGGTCCTGCAGCAGGCTTTGATATTGACGGCCCCACAAGCGAAACTACTCTGTGGAAGCTCACCTTCACTGAAGTGGGTACCTACGACATTACCTTTAAACTAGTTACTGATAGTAACGCTGTACTGGTTGAGGGCATTCAAAGAATAGTAGTTGAGAGTGCTCAAATTGATGAAGAGGAAGAAGAGAACGACCAAGACGAAGATGATCAAGATCTGGATGACCAAGACCAGGATGGTAAAGGTAACACCCATGGTTTACTTAATGCATTGCGTGCTCACCTTAAGAATAAGAACAAAGGTAATTCTATGGTCAGAGTCCAGTCGACTAATAGATTAATGGAGCTTCTACAGGAAAGAGGAATGAGCCAGGAAGAACTGGAAAATAGCATTGCAGAGATGGAGGAAGCTATCTCCGGCGACGACAGTGATACTAATAATTTTAAAGCTTTGGCTAAAATGAAAGAACAAATGGGGAAAAAATACGAAACCTACATTAACGGAGAAAAAGTAATTTATGATGAGGATGCCCAACCGTTGCTAGAAAACAACCGTACCCTAGTCCCTTTCCGCAAATTGGCAGAAATCCTCGGTGCTGAAGTAGCTTGGGATGGTGAGAAAAGACAGATTACTGTCACCAAGGATGATAAATATGTAGTGATTACTATCGATCAGGTAAATGCCATTGTTGAAGGAGAAGAAGTAACCCTTGATGTTCCTGCTAAGATATATAAGAACAGAACCCTAGTCCCTTTAAGGTTTATAGCAGAAGCGCTTGATACTACTGTAGATTTCTATCCTGAAGGTAGCTTAATCTCTATTAAGAAGAAGGATATTAGATAGGCTTTTAACCCTTGTGGAAAGAGCCCAATCCCATTTTTTTAGGGATTGGGCTCTTTCTTGTCCGAAAAAAAGTTACGAATTTAGCAAATAGATGGATATAATTGGAGGGAAATAAGGCGGTAAATAGAATAGAACAATTGAAACACTTACTCAAAGTTTTATATTAACAGCAACCTTTACTATTGCAGCTACAGCCGCAACTTCCCTCCGGTTCATTTTTAGCTTTATCTAGACCTAATACCTTGAGTGCCGCCTGCCGGATGGCCTTTGCCGGAATATCTTCATACTCGTTGCCTTCAAATGTTACTGTTCGGCAGTAAATTTTCTTTCCCAACAAAGAGGAACAGGAATCACAGTAGTTCTCTGACACCTCGATGTTTAGTATTTCTTCAATGGCAATTCCATTGAAGAGGATAACATTAGATTGGGGAATTTGAGTATCATCGAGTTTAGTTACAATGAGTTCTACCTCAATACCTTGCGGTTGTAGAGCCCTGTTTAACCTTTTTACTTCCTGAGTAAGGTTTTCGCCCGTATCATAACAACGGTCGCAGGTTTCTCCTTCAACTTCAAGGTGTTTCCATTCGATTGTTAACTTTTTCATTTGCATGCCTCCTAGCATTATGTTTCTATAAAATAAAGACGAAGGTTTCAACAAAAGGACGCATGATAATAAAATAAAAACAGGCAAAAGATTAATTACAGGGGTGAATAATTAAATGAAAGTCTGTACTAATGATATTTGGGAAGAATTCAGTTTACCATTAAAAAAATTTATAAGGAATAGAGTATCTAATGATCAAGATGTCGACGATATTTTACAGGAAGTTTTTTTGAAAATCCATAACAATGTAGATAGTTTGATGAATGAAAATAAAATTAATGCCTGGGTATTTCGGATAACCAGAAATACTATTGTAGATTATTATAGAACTAAGGCTTCATTTGAATTTGTAGAGATGCCAGATAATTTGATGATTGAAGATGATGAAGATTTATCATTTAACAGTGAGATGGCAACTTGCTTAAAGAAAATGATTGATGGCTTACCGGAAAAGTATAAAGAAGCAGTATTGTTAACGGAATACCAGAACCTGACTATAAAAGAGATAAGTGAAAAAACGGGGTTATCCATATCCGGTGCCAAATCAAGAGTGCAACGGGGCAAGAAAATTTTAAAAAGAATGCTTTTAGGTTGCTGTCATCTTGAGTTTGACCGGTTGGGAAACATTATTGAATATACGCATAGAAGCAGCGAATGCCCTTATTGTAAAGAAACCAGGCCATGAAGTGCATCCTTTTTTAAAATACTGCGTCCTTATATATAAAGCCTCTAGACGAAAAATATAGGGAGTGATTATGATGGATGATAAAAATTGTAACTATACTGAAGCTTCTTTATGCTCATGTGGCCCTGGCTGCTGTGATGTTCCCGAGAATTCGGAGTTTGAAAAAAGACGTATTATCATTGATTTCTTATATCTGGATTTAAATGTTTGTACACGGTGCCAAGGGACTGATGCTAGCCTTGAAGAAGCCTTGGCTGAAGTTTCAAAAGTGCTTGAAGCAACTGGTATTGAAGTTGTTGTCAACAAAATAAATGTGATAACTAAAGAATTAGCTATAAAGCATAAATTTATAAGCTCACCTACAATACGGATAAACGGCAGAGATATACAAATGGAAATAAAAGAGAGCCTTTGTGAATCATGCGGTGATTTATGCGGAGACGAAGTTGATTGTCGTGTTTGGGTTTATCGGGGAAAGGAATACACCATACCACCTAAAGCTATGATTATTGACGTAATACTTCAGAAGATATATGGAGGCAACCAAGATGAGTTTACCGTGATACAGAATTATGTCATCCCCCAAAACCTTAAGAACTTTTATAATGTAATAACTTGCAAGAAGTAGAAAAAAGGGTGAATGTAAAGTGACTAAGTAGTATCTTCAAAGCTACAGAGTCACTTTTTTTATTGTTGGAAACACTGCGTGTACCCACGACTTCAAATATAGATAAATAGGGTAAATATTTCTAAGAATGGATATCTCTCAATTGGTGATCTTGACAAAATAAATAATAAGCGTTAAATTTATTCTATATCCGACAATAATAGTAGGATATAAATACACATTATATATATAGAAAGGAAAATTCTTATGCGCAGAATATATCTGGATCATAGTGCAACTACATCGGTTAAACCGGAAGTAGCCGAGATAATGCTAGAGCATCTTATCCAAAAATATGGCAATCCATCTAGTGTACATTCTTTTGGCCGTGAAGCCAAAAAAGGACTGGAAAGAGCTCGCGACCAAGTGGCAGCTCTGATTAACGCACAACCGGAGGAAATTGTTTTTACTAGCGGCGGGACTGAAGCTGATAACATGGCCATCATCGGAGTGGCTAATAAATATTCCAAACGGGGCAAGCACATTATTACGTCCGCTGTAGAACACCATGCTGTATTGCATACATGCGAAGTCTTGGAAAAGAAGGGGTTTAAAGTCACCCTCTTACCAGTGGACGAGTATGGGATCATTAGAATGGATGATTTGCGAAAAGCATTGACCCCAGAAACTATTCTAATAACCATCATGCATGCAAACAATGAAGTGGGCAGTATCCAGCCCATTGAAGAGATAGGAACACTAGCCCGGGAGAAGGGAATAATATTTCATACCGATGCTGTACAGTCTTTAGGTAAAATCCCCGTTGATGTGCGCAAGATGAACATTGACCTTCTTACAGGTTCGGGCCATAAGATATATGGACCCAAAGGTGTGGGTTTCCTATATGTCAAAAAGGGAATAAAATTGGAGCCCCTAGTTTTTGGAGGTGGGCAGGAAAATAAATACCGGGCAGGCACAGAAAATATACCTGGTATTGTAGGACTAGGTAAAGCAATGGAGCTTGCAGGAGAAGAAATGAATACAGAAATGACTCGTTTGGCTAAATTAAGAGATTGCCTGATTAAAGGACTCCAGCAGAGGATATCAAACGTTACTTTGAATGGGCATCCTATTTTGCGGGTACCCACCAATGTCAACTTAAGCTTTGAATTTGTGGAAGGCGAATCGATGCTTCTATCCTTGGATATGAAAGGAATTGCGGCCTCAAGCGGTTCGGCCTGCACCACCGGTTCGCTCGATCCGTCTCATGTCCTGCTAGCTATGGGACTTTGCCATGAGGTAGCGCATGGTTCAATCCGGATGACGTTGGGGCATGAGAACACTGAAGAAGATATTCAGTATGTCTTGGAGGTATTTCCTGCAATTGTAGAACGCTTGCGCAACATGTCTCCTCTTTATCAGGAAAAAAGAAAGGAGTGTGCTGAATGTACTCTGAAAAAGTGATGGACCATTTCACTAATCCCCGCAATGTAGGAGAGCTTGAAAACTTTAGTGGCGTAGGAGAGGTGGGTAACCCGGCCTGCGGTGATATTATGAGGATTTCTTTATTTGTGGAAGACAATATAATCAAAGATGTTAAGTTTAAGACCTTTGGTTGTGGAGCTGCCATAGCAACCAGTAGTATGGTTACAGAAATGGTGAAAGGGAAGTCGATCGAAGAGGCGCTAACAATAACGAACAAGGCAGTAGCCAAGGCGCTAGACGGACTGCCTCCCCTTAAAATGCACTGTTCCAATTTGGCGGCTGATGCCCTTCATAAGGCTATTAATAATTACCAGGAGAAGATGATTTCGTAGTAGAATTAGTTTAATTATATTTAATAAGAAAAGCCGTTACTTTTAAGTATCGGCTTTTCTTATTTCAAATACAGTTTGCTTCTTTGCGTTATCTACAAAATTCTACATATTTCATTGTTGTATTTTCCCAGTGAAGGTATAATTAAATCTTCAAAGCCTTTGCAAAAGAGATTATTGATAGTGAATAAATAGAATAAAAGAAAGGAGCGAAACCGTATGCCTAAAAGCTTAATTAAAAATATAAGCATTAGAAGTTACATAATTGTACTTCTCATTATAATTCTAGTTATGTTTTTGATGGGTTATTTTATAATAAATGGGATACGAAGCTCCTATTATAAAAAGCAACATTCCATTAACGTAAGTAAACTATGCTATAATATCGGTCAGGCTTTAAAATAACCTGAAACAGAATTGAAAAAACTTAAAGAAGCCGGATATCTTCATGATATTGGTAAGATTATTATAGAAGAAAGCGTTATCAACAAAGAGAGTAGATTGACCGATGAAGAAACCAAGGAAATGCAACAGCAATGAGCAGTACTGAAGCACTTCAGATCATCCGTGAAAATGCCAGGAAACAGTTTGATCCAAAAATTGCGGAATTGTTTGCACGTATGATTGAGGAAAATGTTGAATATGTACTAATAATGGAAGATAATGTCTAAGTAGTATAAATGGTTAATTAAGAGAAACGAGTTCTACATTAACTCGGAGGATAAATGAAAAATAATTTAAGTAAAATCATAGCTGTAATGAAACATACACATTTTAGAGATATTTCTATATATGACCAATCTTTTCTCTTGAAAGCGTTCGAAAAAAGATTGATAGCAACAGGAGTTTATAATGCGGATGATTACTTTAACGATTTAGAAAAAAACAGTACAGAGGCAGAGGCTTTTTATAGTTCTTTACACATAACATTCAGTCAATTTTTTAGAGATTCCCTCACTTTTGCTTTACTGGAGCAGTTTATTCTACCCAGACTTATTTCCAGCAAAAATGACGGTAGCGAGATACGGATTTGGTCTGCAGGATGCTCTAGCGGGCAAGAGGCCTATTCCATGGCCATGCTGTTTTCCGATTTAGCAGAAGTAAGTGGAAAAGAACTCAGACTGAGAATTTTCGCCACGGATATTTCCCAGGAGGTACTTGCTGCGGGGAGGGCTGGTGAGTACGATCAACATGCGGTTCAAAATGTGAAAATGAAGCAGCTTAATAAATATTTCATTAAGCAAGGCGAATCATACACGATTGTTCCTAAATTGAGACAATATGTCAATTTTTCTACCTATGACTTGCTTGAACGGTCATCTGCTAATCCACCTGAGAGTATATATGGAGATTTTGATATTGTTATATGCAGCAATCTTTTGTTTTACTATAGATCAGACTTGCAGCAGGTTATTATCAACAAATTGCAACAAGCCATGTCAGTCTTGGGGTATCTGGTGACAGGCGAGGCAGAAAAAAACCTCGTTGAAAACATAACAAAACTCCAGATGATAGCCACTTCTAGTACTGTTTTCGAAAACAATCAAAGGGGCTGAAATAAATGAGAATAAAAAACCTCAAGATTGGAACACAATTAAAGATAGGCTTTGTAGCCATGCTCTTTTTTGTTATTGTGTTGGGGTTGGTCGCTTTTATGCAAACCGATAAACTTCATCAGCAAACAGAAAAACTGTATAATCATCCATTAAAAGTTAGAAATGTACTTGATAGTATTACTATCGATATTTTAACTATACGTGTAGGTATGAGAGATTTGCTTTTGGCAACGAGCGATCAGGAAGAACAAGCTAATATACAGCTAATGACTCTATATGCCGCTGATATCGAAAATAATTTTGATATTCTTAAGGATAGCTATTTAGGACCTGCGGCAGATGTGGAAGAAGCCTATCAGGCATATCTAATCTGGGAAAATGCCGTCGAAGAAAGCATCAAGCTGGTAAATTCCGGGGAGATCGAAAAAGTAAAGGAAAGTATACATACCGAGGGCACTATGGGGTCATTAAGAGAAAAGATGTTGGTTAGTATTAATAACATGGATGTGTTTGCTCAAAATATGGGTGATGCCTTATATAAAAATTCTGTTGAATTAAATGATACCCTGAACAGGCAGCTTGTACTGCTGACAGCTACAATTCTTTTACTTTCGCTGCTTATCAGCTATAGCTTGTTGAGAAATATCCGCAAGCCCTTGAAAGAGATGAACGATGCTGTTTTGCGCTTTCATCGTGGCGATATGGATGCTCGCAGTTCCTATGAAACTAAAAATGAATTTGGGTTATTATCCTCTTCTATTAATTTTTTGGCAGATATGGTTCAAGAAAACATAAATTTAAATAAAAAGAGAGCAAGCCTCGCAGAGGTCATGCTAAGTGAAGACGATGCGAGGAGTTTCTTTCAGGCTACATTGGCTACACTTGCCGATCATACCGGTTCGCAAATAGCAGCGGTTTATTTATTGAGTGAGGATAAAAAGACCTTTGAACATTATGAATCTCTGGGCCTGGATAACAATATTAAACAATCCTTTGCGGCAGATAGCTTTGAAGGAGAATTCGGTGCTGCTCTTTTTGCACAGAAGCTTCAGCATATTCAGAACATACCTGAAGATACGCGCTTTGTGTTTCATACGGTCAATGGCAGGTTTATCCCACGGGGAATCATCACGATACCTATTATTTCCGGTAATCAGGTCATAGCTATTATTTCTTTGGCAACTGTTAGTAATTTTACTCCTCATTCTATTGCTTTACTTGATATTATTAGGGTTACCTTGAGTGCCCGTATTGAAGGAATCTTGTCATACCGCAGAATCAAAGATATTAAGGAAAAAGTAGAGCAACAAAACCGCGATTTGAATGCTCATAAAGCTGAATTATCAGAGCAAGCGGCAGAGCTGATGCAGCAGAACACGGAGCTGGAAATGCAAAAGAAGCTGTTGGATGATGCCAGCCG
>PHAD01000027.1 GCA_002841595.1 Firmicutes bacterium HGW-Firmicutes-12 | reverse complement strand
CATATACCAGTTCTTTTACAGGAGGTCTTAGGTTATCTCAATCCGCAATCTGGGCAGCTTATGATTGATTGTACTGCCGGAGGCGGTGGGCACAGTCAAGAGATACTAAAACGATTGTTGCCGGATGGTAAATTGATTGCCCTTGATCAGGATGAAGCTGCTATTGAAGCGGCAACGAAGACGTTGGAACCGCTTGGTGTAGAAAACTTTAATGTGCTTCAGACAAATTTTAGTAACCTTAAAAACAGCGTTTTGAGCATTACAAGCGAAAAAGCGGATGGGATCTTGTTTGATTTAGGTGTATCGTCTTACCAGCTTGATGAGAAAGAGCGAGGATTCAGTTACCAGAACGATGCGCCTTTGGATATGAGAATGAATAGGAATGACCCATTCACTGCTGCGGATCTCTTAAAACAGGCGTCCTTAAAGGAAATATCGCAAATTATTTGGGAATATGGGGAGGAACGCTGGGCTAAAAGAATAGCTCAATTCATAGTTTCAGAGCGTGAGAAGGAAGCTATTGTAACAACTGGTCAGCTCGTAGATATCATTAAGAAGGCTGTACCTAAAGGAGCACGTCGCGAAGGTCCGCATCCGGCTAAAAGAACCTTCCAAGCGATCAGAATTGCGATAAATCGTGAGTTGGAAATCCTGGAAACTGCCATTGAACAGGGCGTAGAGATACTCAAGCCTGGCGGTAGGATGGCAATTATAACCTTTCATTCATTGGAGGATCGAATTGTTAAGAAGCAGTATCAGAAAATGGCTCAAGGCTGCACTTGTCCTGGAGATTTCCCAGTTTGTATTTGTAATAACAAGCCTATGGTAAAAGTACTTACTACAAAACCTGTTCTCCCTTCAGAAGAAGAAGTGCTTAGTAATCCCCGTTCACGTAGTGCAAAAATGAGAGTTGTTGAAAAGGCACTTCTGTTCTAAAGAAAAAAAGAGGTGAATATTCTTGATAGTAGCAGCAAAAAAAGCCGTCGGTGCAGAATATGGGTATCAAATTCCGGAGCTTAAAAAAGAGCGAAAGAAGACAGTACGCGTGAGGGTAAGTAGAAGCACTTCTCCTTTGGCTGTCATGGTTTGTGGTGCTTTACTAATTGCAGTTTTTTTTTCCGTAGGTCTATCTTATACATATATTAAAGCCAGCAAAGCAAAGCTTCATTTAGTGATGTCGCAATTACAGCAGGATAACCAGAATATCTCTATGCAGAATGAGAAAATAAAACTAGAGATAGCCAAATTGAATTCCTTGAACAGGATTGAGGGAATTGCGTCTGCTCAAATGGGGATGATTAAAAACCCTGGAGTCGAGTATCTTGCGCTGGATATTGATAATAGTGCTGCTGGTTTTATAATCGAAGAAAGAAAAACACCAATGCAAGCCAGTGAAGAAATGACCAAAGAGCTTACAGCAGGTCAGAGAATCATGCAAAGGATAGTAGCTGTTATTAAAGAAAAGACTCCGGATATAAAAGGATAGACGGTAGATGGAGTGGGGGAATTGTCAATATCATCGGTAAGAATAAGAAAAAGAATAGGTCTAGTATTTCTATTTGCAACTTTAATGCTTCTAGCCTTGTCTGCGCGCTTAATTTGGGTGCAGTTTGTTGTTGGCGAGGAATTAAGAGAGAAGGCCTTTATGGCGCGTTTTCGCAATGTAGAGGTAAAAGCAAAAAGAGGCAGTATATATGATGCTAAGGGAAGACCCTTAGCTATTAGTGTTAGTATGGATTCTTTTTATGCTATCCCGGCACAAGTCAGAAAAGAAGGGAACGCTGAGGATAAAGCAGCCCAGATAGCTAATATACTAGAAATGGATACTGCGAAGGTTTTAGAGTTAATCACAAAGCGGCAGGCCTTTGTCTGGATTAAAAGGCAAGTTCCGGATGAATTGGCTCAAAAGCTAAAAGTCTTAAATCTAGGTGGAATAAAATTTGTTGAAGAGCCTGAACGTTTCTATCCTAAGGGGGAACTCCTTTCTCATGTTCTAGGTTTTTGTGGTATTGATAACCAGGGATTGAATGGTATAGAAGTTACCTATGATTCGGTATTACGAGGTATATCAGGTACTGTAATGGTGGAATATGATGCAAAGGGGCAGGAAATACCGGATGCCTTACAAAAATACATAGCACCTCAGGATGGAAGCAGTATAGTTCTTAGTATCGATGAAACTATTCAATATATCGTGGAACGTGAATTGGAAGGCATCATGAAAAAGAATAAGCCAAACAGAGCCGGAGCAATTGTGATGGAGCCAAGCACGGGGCGTATATTGGCGCTTGCCGCTAGTCCTTCTTATGACCCCAATACTTATGCTCAATATGATGCGGCTTTATGGCGGAATTTTCTTATTTCTGATGTTTATGAGCCAGGCTCCACCTTCAAAACAATTACCGCGACAGGAGCGTTGGAAGAAGGGATTGTAAAACCAGAGGATCGTTTTTATGATCCGGGTTATATCAAGGTTGGTAAAGAAACAGTTAAATGCTGGCGTTATGGACGTCCCCATGGTAGCCAAAGCTTTGTGGAGGGAGTGCAGAACTCCTGCAACCCGGTTTTTGTAACTGTGGCCTTGCGAGAAGGGAAAGAAATATTCTACCGTTACTTATATGGATTTGGATTTGGCAAGAAAACTGGTATTGAGCTACCGGGTGAAGCCTTAGGTATATTAGTGAACAAAGAGAAGTGTAAGGATATTGACCTAGCTACGATGTCAATTGGTCAGGCAAACGCCGTGACGCCGATTCAGTTGCTCACAGCCTTTGCGGCAATTGCTAACGATGGATATTTAATGAAACCTCAACTAGTGAAGGAAATCCGCGACAATGAAGGTAATCTAGTTGAAACTATCGAACCGGAGGTCGTTAGGCAGGTTGTTTCTAAGGAAACCTCGGAAGTCTTTTTGAGTATATTAGAGACGGTGGTTAGTCAGGGTACCGGTAAGAATGCTTATATCGAAGGATATAGGGTAGGCGGCAAGACAGGAACTGCTCAGAAGATCATTCCCGGTGGAGGGTATTCTTCGTCACAATACATCGCCTCTTTTATGGGAGTGGCACCGGTAAATGATCCGAAATTGGTGTGTCTTGTTGTTATTGATTCACCCGAGGGTATCTATTTTGGTGGTCAGATTGCAGCACCCGCTTTTAAGAATATCATGCGTGATTCTCTTCGTTATCTCCAGGTAACGGTGCAAGTAGAGGCTGATAAGATATCTGGAGAAGGCTTACAGAGTGTGACTCTGCCCGATATGGTAGATATGAATATAACGGATGCTGTTAAGCAGTTAAATAAATTGAAGTTCAAGGTTGATGTGATAGGTGATGGAACCCAAGTTAAGGCTCAACTCCCCTTAGCTGGAAGCTCCTATCAGGAAGGAAGTAAGGTAGTGCTCTACACGAGCATACCGGCAGCAGGGGATAGTCCGGAAACCGTGGCCACACCTGATTTGACAGGTAAAAGTATTAGTGAAGTAATCGAGCTTACGGGCATGCTCAATCTTAATTTTGAGGTCCAAGGAAATGGGAAAGTCGTTAGACAGGAGCCAGTACCGGGTATGCAGGTCCCGATAGGCGATAAGATTATAGTTATTATGGAACAAGAAACACAATCTGTTATGGAACAGTACGGACCGTAGATTACCTATGTATTGCTTTAGGTAATACTAGAAGTTAAGATAACTATTAATGTATAGAGGTGAGGGGAATGAGACTTAACGAGCTAATGGCCAATACAGACGTAATGGAATGGTCCGGGGACCTTTCAAGCGAAATCTTGGAGGTAACCTATGATTCGCGACAAGTAAAGCCAGGTGCACTATTTGTGGCAGTTTCAGGTTTTGAAACAGACGGACATTTGTTCATAAAAGAAGCGCTATCTAAAGGGGCGGTTGCCATAGTAATTGAAGACAGCTGCTTTAAGTCTTCTGATTATACTTGGCTACTCGTGAATAATAGTCGTAGGGCACTAGCTGAACTTAGTGGCGCAAGTTATAATTTTCCGAGCAGCAGACTAAATATAATCGGAGTAACGGGAACTAATGGAAAGACTACGACAACAAATCTAATTCATATTATCTTAGAGAATGTTGGTCATACTCCTGGCTTGATAGGTACTGTTCATAATCGAATAGGTGATGATATAATTCCAGTTGAGCATACGACTCCAGAAGCTCCGGAACTGCAGAAGCTATTTGCAGTTTTTTTAGAAAAAGGTGCAAATTATGTTGTCATGGAGGTTAGTTCGCATGCTCTAGATCTTTTCCGTGTAAAAGGTACGGAATTTGATGTCGCAGTATTTACTAATCTAACTCAAGATCACCTAGATTATCATAGAAATATGGAAAATTATCTGGCTGCAAAAGGGAAGCTTTTTAGCGGATTAGGGTTAAAAAGCAATAAGAGGCGGCGTAAATTTGCTATTATAAATGTAGATGATCATTATGCTGAGGAATTAACTGAAATGACTTCTGTACCTGTAATAACCTATGGGATTATAAAGGATGCCGATGTAAGAGCAGAGGATGTGAGAATAACAGGCAAAGGGGCTAGTTTTAACCTTAAATATACAAACAAATTATTACCTGTTAATTTGAAAATGACAGGCATCTTCAATGTATATAACGCTTTGGCAGCAACTGCGGTAGGATTGGTTGAAGGCGTTCCTATTGAGAATATAATTGCTACATTGGAAGAAGTGACAGGTATACCCGGACGATTTGAGAAGGTAGATGATGGACAGAATTTCACAGTAATAGTTGATTATTCACACACGCCCGATAGTTTGGAGAATTGTCTCAAAACTGCGCAAGAGTTTGCTGAAGGAAGAATAATTACTGTTTTTGGTTGTGGTGGTGATCGGGATAGGACGAAAAGACCGTTAATGGGTGCAGTCGCAGGAAAATTATCTGATTTTACTATTGTAACCTCAGATAATCCCCGTACCGAAGATCCCCACACAATTATTAGCGAGATAATTCCTGGTCTGGAAAAGACGACTAGTATCAATAAATATTTAATAATAAGAGATAGAAGAGAGGCAATAAATTTTGCTATTAAAATGGCTCAAGAAATGGACGTTGTAGTTATTGCCGGTAAAGGGCATGAAACGTATCAGATTATTGGAAAGCAGATTACTCCCTTTGATGATCGTATTGTGGCCAAAGAAGCGATACGAAAAAAATAAGGATAGGGATATTGGGACTAGCCGGGAGGAATAAGTGAATGTATGAGCTAACATTAGAAAAGATTACAGAAGCAACTCAAGGCGAATTAAGGGGTACTGGGGGGGCTGGAGAGATACAGCCAACTGGTGTGAGTATAGATACGAGAACGATAAAACCCGGAGAATTATTTTTCGCCTTTATTGGAGAGAGAACAGATGGTCATAATTATTTGCAGCAGGCTTTAGAAAAAGGTGCTGTAGCCGCAGTGGTATCATATTTACCGGAAGAAGCGAGCTTAGAAGGGTTTCCGATAATCAAAGTTAAGGATGTTACTAAAGCAATTCAGCAGACAGCATTGGTTATGAGGCGTCTTTTTAGTGGTCCGATAATTGCGGTTACTGGAAGTACTGGCAAAACAACAACGAAGGATATGCTATGGAGTATCTTAAGTGAAAGAGGACCGGTATTATGTAATGCAGGCAACCATAATAATGAGTTGGGGCTGCCTTTGACAATACTCTCGCTTGAAAAAAAGCACTGGGCGGTTGTATTAGAGATGGGTATGCGAGGGCTTGGAGAGATTGATTTTTTGGCCTGTCTAAGTGAGCCCAATTATGGTATTATAACAAATGTCGGTCATACACACAGGGAGTTACTAGGCTCACAGGAAAATATTGCGCAAGCTAAAGCAGAATTGTTGTCGCATATTCCTTCCCAGGGTGGGATTGTTTTGAATAAGGAAGACAGAATACTTCTTAAGCCTTGGCTATCCAATATTCGCTGTAAGGTTTCGTGGGTAAACCAGAACACATCTGCTGATATATGGGCGCGTGATATTAAAGAATTATGGAATAAGGACGGACAGCCTAGTCTTTCTTTTTCTGTATATACACGTTCCGGTAGGGAGTGTTCTCTTATGTTACCTGTTCCCGGTGTTCATAATGTCACAAACGCTTTACTGTCAGTAGCTATGGCTCGACAGCTAGGTATTAAATGGGAAGAGATTTCAACAGGTCTTCGTAACCTTAAGCTCACTTCGATGAGACTTGAACTGCAATACTGTGATCAAAGAAAAATATTAGTGATAAATGATGCATATAATGCTAATCCCGCTTCCATGCAAGCCGCCCTTGAAGTATTGGCATCGCGTGCAGCAACTGGGCAGCGTCCAATTGCAGTATTAGGAAATATGTACGAACTCGGAGATTACGAGGAAGAGGGACATATTCTTGTAGGAAAAAAGGCAAAGGAAACGGGCACAGCATATCTTATTACAGTGGGAGATAAAGCACGTCTTATTGCTAACGGAGCGTTAAAGGCGGGTATGAAAGAAGAGAATATCCATATTTGTTATGATAATATTCAAGCGCTAGATATTCTGAAGAAAATCATACAGCCAAATGATGTCTTGTTGATAAAAGGCTCTCGAGGTGTAAAAATGGAAGAAATAGCAATAGGTCTTCTTTCCAGATAGATTGGGAGGTATTTTCTTGCAGAATGTGTTTATATCAATTGCAGTTGCAGCAGGTTTTTGTTTAGTGAGCATACCACTTTTGATACCTTTTTTGCGGCGACTTAAATTTGGTCAACAGATACGCCTGGATGGACCAAGGGGCCATTTTGTTAAATCCGGAACTCCAACCATGGGGGGAATAGTGTTCTTTGTCAGCTTACCTTTGGGAGTTATGCTTACAACGAAAATGGATTTCAATATTGTGGCTGCTTTATTAGTTACATTTGGCTTTGGTCTAATTGGGTTTATTGATGACTTTATAAAAGTAATAATGAAAAGGCCTCTTGGTTTAAAGGCCCGGGAAAAAATATTTGGACAATTGCTATTATCGGCAATATTTGCCTGGGTTATAGTGATATATGGGGGTAGAGGAACTGAAATTATACTGCCAGGACTTGCATATTCGTTTGATTTAGGTTGGTTTTATATCCCGTTTGCTGTTCTAGTCATGACTAGTGCTAATGCAGTTAATCTTACGGATGGATTAGATGGACTGGCAGCTGGGGTTACCCTATTTGCAGCTTTGGGATATCTTTTGCTCACCAATGTATGGGGTTTAACAAACATGAGTATTTTCAGTGCTTCTTTGCTCGGTTGCTGTCTTGGTTTTTTGTTTTTTAATATGTATCCCGCTCGAATATTTATGGGTGATACCGGATCATTTATTCTTGGAGGGGCTTTGTGTTCGCTGGCTATTTTGACTAAAACAGAGCTTTTATTGCTTATAATCGGAGGCGTTTATGTTCTGGAAGCATTATCTGTTATCATGCAAGTAATCTACTTTCGCTTTACAGGTGGGAAAAGACTTTTTCTAATGAGCCCACTGCATCATCATTTTGAATTATTGGGCTGGGCAGAGTCAAAAGTAGTTATTGTTTTTTGGATAACCGCGGCTTTTTTTGCCAGTATTGCCGTAATTCTAATGCTTTATTAAAAAAAATAGAATATTAATGAAGGGGTATTAGTATGATACTTCAAGGAAAAAAGGTTCTGGTAATCGGAGCGGCCCGGAGTGGCACAGCTGCAGCCAATTTTCTTATTGATGAAGGTTCTGTAGTTTATTTAAATGATATTAAGAACCGGGAAAATTTCAATCAGCTAGACTTACAAAAACTTGAACAAAAAGGAGTACAGCTCATCTTTGGAGCTCATCCAAATATAGAATCAATGGAAGTAGACCTACTCGTGCTTAGTCCTGGGGTACCTTTAACTATTATGCCTATAAAAACAGCCTTAGCAAGAAACATTCCTGTTTGGAGTGAAATGGAGCTAGCGTCGCGTTGTACCAGAGCCACACAGGTTGTAATTACGGGGACTAATGGAAAGACTACAACTACTGCCTTGATAGGTCAAATATTCGCTGATGTTGGGCGAGGTGTTTTTGTCGGAGGAAATATTGGATTTCCTTTTATTAGTAGAGCAAAAGAGCTGACGGATCAAGATATAGCAGTATTGGAGGCCTCTAGTTTTCAGTTGGAGACTACGGATGAGTTTAAACCTAAGGTAGCTGTTATTCTGAATTTAACACCGGATCATTTGGATCGGCATGGTACTATTTCTAGCTATATTGCGGCTAAGGCCAAAATATTTGCTAATCAAGACAAAAGTGATTGGTTAATACTAAACTGGGACGATGAAGAAACAAGAGAGCTCGCAAAAAAAGCATTTTCACAAGTTATATATATCAGTAGAAAGCATAGTCTTAAAGAAGGGTTCTGTGTGGAGGATGGATTTCTTGTGGCAAAAATTAACGAGAAATCTATACCCATCGTTAAAACAGATGATATTTCTATAAAGGGTGGTCATAACCTTGAGAATGCTCTAGCCGCAACAGCAGCATGTTGGGTTATGGGTGTAGCCTCGGAAGATCTCAGAAAGACTCTAGTCTCTTTTGCTGGAGTACCACACCGGCTTGAAAGAGTTCTGATACATAACGGAGTAGAATATGTCAACGATTCTAAAGGAACTAATCCAGATGCTTCCATTAAGGCTTTGGAGGCTTATGATAATCCGATAATACTCATAGCGGGTGGCAAAAATAAGGGTAGTGATTTTTTACTTTTTGCGCAAAAGATCAAGGAAAAAGTAAAAGCCTTGATTCTTCTTGGTCAGGCAGCTCAGGATATCAAAGAAGCTGTTGATAAGGTAGGATTTACTGAATATTATATGGTAGAGGATTATTCCGAAGCCGTTTTAAAGGCTGGTTCGCTTGCTTCTAATGGGGATGTGGTGTTATTATCACCAGCATGTGCCAGTTGGGATATGTTTAGTAATTTTGAGGAACGCGGTGAACTCTTTAAGGAGTTGGTAAAAAAAACCGCTGGGCAACTATAATAGCGGCCTTCATGTATTCATGTTACTGTTAGTAACTAGGAGGTAGTAATGGGTTTGAAAAAAGGATCCCCAGATATTTTAATATTTTTAACGACAATAATTTTGCTATCAGTAGGGATTATTATGGTTTTTAGTGCTAGCTATTATGATACCCTGGATAAAGATCCCTATTTATATGTCCGTAAACAGCTGACATGGGGTTTAATAGGTATGATAGCTATGCTTGTTATGATGAAGATAGATTATTTTCGTTTAAAGCCTTATACTGATATTGCTTTTATCGGTACTCTTATTTTACTTGTTCTGGTGCTTATACCGGGTATAGGATTCGAGGTAAAAGGGTCAAGGCGCTGGATTGATCTTGGTTTTACAAATTTACAACCATCGGAGCTAATGAAGCTGGTATTAGTATTTTTCTTAGCAAAGAATTTGAGTAGAAAGAATATGCGGATTGAGAAGTTCATTACTGATCTAGGACCCTATCTTTTATTGCTTGGATTCATTGCCTTTCTAGTTATGAAAGAACCTGATTTGGGCACTACACTAGCAATTCTAATAACGGCAATGACGCTTTTATTTGCTGCCGGAATACGCTGGAGTCATATTATATTCCTGGGCTTAAGTGGCTTTGCAACAGGTGTTCTGCTAATAATCCAAGAGCCATATCGCTTGAATCGAATAGTTGGATATCTTGATCCTTGGGCACATGCATCTAAAGAAGGGTACCAGACAATAAATTCTTTATATGCGCTTGGGTCTGGAGGGTTTTTTGGAATGGGCTTAGGAAACAGCAGGCAAAAACTGGATTTTTTACCTGAACAGCATACGGATTTTATTTTTGCGATTCTGGGTGAGGAACTGGGATTCATTGGGGCTGCTTTAGTTATATTGCTATTCTTTTTGCTGGCGTGGCGAGGATATCGGATTGCCCTAACCTGTCCTGACCCTTTTGGAAGCTTTTTGGCCGTAGGAATTACGACGATGGTGGTATTCCAGGCCTTTGTCAATATGGGAGTAGTAACGGGACTTTTGCCGGTAACAGGAATAAGCTTACCTTTTATCAGTTATGGAGGTTCATCATTGCTATTATCAATGATGGGGATTGGAGTATTGTTAAATGTATCGCGCTATTGTAACAGTGCATGATATGTATTTGTATGTGGTAGGATAAAAGAATTTTAAAAGATATTAATGGGGGAAAAATGCGAGTTATTTTGACAGGCGGAGGTACTGGCGGTCACGTTTATCCTGCGATAGCTATCGGACAGGCAATATTTAAGGAGTGGCCACGTACTGAATTCCTATATGTAGGCACAGAAGCCGGATTAGAAAAAAGAATATTATCGTCAACACGCTTTCCTTTTGTTTCTATTGATGTTGAGGGAATACAAAGAAAAGTTTCTTTTCAAGTATTTAGGGCCGCCTGGAAAGCCTTAATAGGTCTGCAACAAGCTGAAAGGATAATTCATGATTTTGTACCTCATCTTGTTATAGGAACGGGAGGCTATGTTTGTTTACCGATGGTTTGGGCCGCAACGCGAAAGGGAATTCCTACTATTATCCATGAGCAAAATGCTTTGCCGGGACTTACTAATCGTTTTCTCTCTCGTCGTGTTAACGAAGTATTGCTAACCTTTCCTGAAGCTAAGGAACGCTTAGCAAAAAATGTGCAGTATAAGGCTGTTATGACAGGAATGCCTATTCGTGAGGAAATAATGCAGGTCACTAGGCAGGAGGGTTTAGATTATTTTGGCTTTAGCCCTGGGAAAAGAACTCTACTTTGTTTAGGAGGCTCCAGAGGGGCTTTGAGTATAAATAAGGCGATGCTACATATATGTAAGGAGCTGAAGGATGAAGTTCAAATAGTTCATATTACTGGAGTAAATGGTTATAACAGCTTCATGCAGGAGCTGAAAAGTACAGGTATAAACGTGGGTAATAGTGGGAATATTATTATCAGACCGTACCTCCATCATATGGAGTATGCCCTTGCTTGTGCAGACCTTTGCGTAGCTCGCGCCGGTGCAGCGTTTTTATCTGAGATGACGACTAGAGGAATACCTGGGGTGCTTATACCGTATCCTTATGCAGCTGAAAACCACCAGGAATATAATGCTAAGGCCTTGAGAGAAAAAAATGCTGCGGTTATACTTCTTGATAAAGAATTATCTGGGGAAGTATTGTTAAAACAAGTATCAGAGATCATATTTAATGACCAAAGAAGGAATTTGATGGCGGAAAACAGTAAAAAAGCAGGAAATATAGAAGCTATAGAGAAAATAATAGAGGTTGTAAGACCTTACATTAAAAAATAAAGGCCTTCGGTAACCCTCTATAATATAGGGAGACAACCCTTAATAAAATTAGTAGCCTTCTTCTGAGTAACACCTTATGAAAAGACTGCATATATAATAAATTACGGGGCAGTAATATTTTTTTGTTTTAGGGGGGTTTTAGGACTAGAGAGGAAGGCGTGGAAGGGGATAATTGTAAATGTCTGAGAAAAAGTGGATACATTTTATTGGTATTGGTGGCTCGGGAATGAGTGGTATTGCTAAAGTTCTTGTTGAACTAGGCTATCGTATATCAGGATCGGATCTTCAGATTTCGGAAGTCACGAAAAGATTGGTATCTTCAGGGGCAACCATATATCTGGGTCATGAAGAGAATAATCTTGATAGCCGAGTAGAATCCGTAGTCGTTTCTTCTGCCATACCAAGGAATAATGCTGAGGTGATGAAGGCTCGCTCCTTAGGCATTCCGGTTATTCAAAGGGCGGAAATGTTAGGCCAATTGATGAAAAGGCAAAAAGGTATCGCAATTGCTGGAGCCCATGGTAAGACAACAACAACATCTATGGTATCATTAATGTTTGAGAAAAATGGGTTAGATCCAACTGTAGTTGTTGGTGGAGAATTAAATGATATTGGCGGCAATGCTAAGCTAGGAAAAGGTGAATACCTAGTTGCAGAGGCAGATGAATCTGATGGTTCATTCTTGAAGTTGCAGCCTATGATTACTTTGGTAACAAATATAGAAGATGATCACCTTGATTATTATGGGACACGTGAAAACATAGAAAATGCCTTTTCGGAGTTTATTATGGCTACCCCTGCACACGGATTTACCGTGCTTTGTCTGGATGATCCTGTACTGCAGAGATTAATATCTCGTCTAAGAAACGGAAAAAAATTATATACGTATGGTTTTACGGATGAAGCAGACTATTATGCAAAAGATTTAGTATTAAATGGTACCGAAACAAAGGCACAGATATATTGCCGTGATAAATACCTAGGGCAATTGAGCTTAAGTATCCCAGGCAGGCACAATATCTTAAATGCATTAGCAGCAGTTGTAATCGGAATGAATTGCGGTTTGGATTTTGAGGGGATTGCTGCAAGCCTTCAATCGTTCGGTGGTGTCCAACGACGTTTTCAAAAAGTTGGAGACGTGGAAGGGATTGTTATTTATGATGATTATGCACATCATCCCACGGAGATTAAAGCGACTCTTTCTGCAGCCCGCACTATGAATCCAAAACGTCTTATCGCTATATTTCAGCCTCATCGTTATTCCAGAACGCAGCTTTTATTTCGCGAATTTGGCAGCGCTTTCGAAGAATCAGATGTGTTAATAGTAGATAAGATATATGCAGCAGGAGAAAAACCGATTATCGGAGTTGACGCCCAGTTAATTGTTAATGAGGTAAGCCAACATACTGGGCAGAAGGTTGAATATTTGACTGAAAAAGGAGCAATACTTTCCCGTCTTTTAGAAATTGTAACTCCAGGTGATCTAGTTATAACTTTGGGTGCGGGGAATATCTGGAATGTCGGATTTGAATTATATGATAACCTAAATAAAAAAAATAAACACTGACCTGTGAGGAGATAGGAATGAAGAATGAAAGACTGTATGACTTCATTCAAAACGAGCAACTAGGAGAGGTTCGTTTAAATGAGCCCCTTAATCAGTACACTACCTGGAGAATCGGGGGATCTGCGGAAATCTTCTGCCAGCCGGAGAATTGGCGGGCTTGTTCTAGAGTGCTTTACCAAGCTGATTTACTAGAAATACCTGTTACTTTTTTAGGTTATGGTTCAAATGTTCTTGTTGCTGATGAAGGAGTTCGAGGACTAGTAATTCAGACAAAAAAAATGAGCAGGATTATTTGGGAAGAACCTTATGTAACGGCAGAAGCTGGGGTTGCCTTGGCTCAACTCAGCCAACAGGTAGGACATAAAGGTCTTAGAGGATTGGAATTTGCTTGTGGGATTCCGGGTAGCGTAGGTGGAGCAGCTATAATGAATGCAGGAGCCTATGGTAGTTCCATGAGTTATGTGGTGAATAAAGTTAGGACCTTGAATTTGTCGGGTGTAAGTAAAAGTTATAGCAAAGAAGAACTTGAATTCGCTTATCGCACCAGCATTTTGAAGAAGAATAGAAAAGAAATTATTACAGAAGTTGAATTCATTCTTGAAAATGGTGATGCCATGGAAAGCAAAAGGTTGATGGATGAATATCTACAGTTGCGTAAGAATAAACATCCACTACATTTACCTAATGCGGGCAGTGTTTTTAGAAATCCACCCGAGATATCGGCAGGCCGCTTGATTGAAGAAGCCCAAGCAAAAGGTTGGCGAGTAGGCGACGCTCAAGTATCTGAACAGCATGCTAATTTTATAGTAAATCTAAATAGAGCTAAAGCCACGGATGTAATAAAGTTAATTAAGGAGGTACAAAAGCAAGTATATAATAAACAATCGATTTGGCTCGAAACAGAGGTTGTCTTAATGGGATTTGAAGACAACAGGAGGTGACAGATGTGGAAAAATACGTCATCATAGGCGGGAATAGGTTGTCAGGCAAGGTGCGATTAAGCGGTGGTAAAAATGCGGTCCTGACTATCTTACCCGCTTGTCTCATGTCTAAAGGGGTTTGTACCCTTTATGATGTACCTAGATTAAGTGACGTATTTGTAATGATAGAAGTTCTTGAGCGCCTTGGAGCAAAAGTGGAGTTCTATGGTAACAAGATGACAGTTGATGCTTCACAAATTGTTTCTATCGAGGTATCAGAGCATTTAACCAGAATGATGAGAGCATCTAATCTAGTTATGGGGCCTATCCTTTCGAGGTTTCGCGAGGTTAAGGTAGCTTACCCAGGTGGATGCTCCATCGGGTCAAGACCCATGGACCAGCATCTGCGCGGTATGAAGGCGCTTGGAGCACATGTTACGGAAAGGTATGGCTATATTGAAGCACAAGCAACAAAATTAGCTGGAGCTGAGATATGCTTGGATTTTCCAAGTGTAGGTGCTACCGAGAACTTAATGATGACTGCAACTTTGGCTGATGGGGTTACAATTTTGCGAAATGCAGCCCGAGAACCGGAAATAGTAGATCTGCAGTGCTTTTTGAATAATATGGGGGCTAGGATTAAAGGAGCGGGTACCGATGTTATCAAGATAGACGGAGTCAAAGAGTTGAACTCTGCAGAACACTCCATTATTCCCGATAGGGTCGAAGCGGGTACATTTATTATCATAGCAGCTTTAACAAAAGGTGATGTAGTTATTGAAAATATAATACCAGAACACTTAGAAGCTGTTATCGCTAAAGTGCGTGAAGCAGGTGTAGAAATTCTTGAGCTTAATAATAATTTAAGAGTCACCTGTCGCAAACAAATTAGGGGTGTCGATATTAAAACCATGCCTTTTCCTGGCTTCCCCACTGATATGCAGGCACAATTAATGGCTATGCTTGCGGTTTCTGAAGGCACAGGCGTTATTACAGAGACAATATTTGAAAATAGATATAAGCATGTAGATGAATTCAGAAGAATGGGAGCAGATATTAGGGTAGAAGGACATGTTGCAATAGTTAAAGGTGTTAAAAAACTTAGTGGTGCATACGTGGAGGCGTCAGATCTACGCGCTGGGGCTGCTTTGGTAACAGCGGGACTTATAGCTGAAGGGGTATCAGTGATAGGGAACTTACAGCATATTGACAGGGGATATGAAGGCCTTGAAAGCAAGCTTCGTGACTTAGGTGCTGATATAATACGTGTAGAAGATATAAATGGGAAATGAAGGTGTTCTTAAGGCTTCCGCCATACCTTCTATAAGAGGCGAAAGCCAAACTTTCTAAGTTAAGATTGGACAAGCAATGGTGATATGCTATAATATTTGTAATTTAGTGTTGCCAGAATTAGGGGAGAAATTAGTGGAATATCATAAGAATGAAACTAAGGTCAGGTACATCAGAAAAAGAAAGAGCAGGGCTGCACCAATATTCGGTTTGTGGCTTTTTTTATTATTCTGTTGTCTCCTAGCTGCTTATTTTTTCTTGAATTCTACCTATTTTTCTGTAAAAAGTATCGCAGTAAAAGGCAATACTTTGCTATCTGCTGATGAAGTTATTTCTATAAGCGGTCTTTCCTTGGGGACAAATATTTTTAAGCTAAATGTTCAAGAGGCAGTTGTGAAAATTGAAACTCATCCTTATATTAGAAACGTGAAAGTTTTGAGGAAACTTCCCCAGATGCTGATTTTGGATGTATATGAGCGGCATCCTTGTGCATATGTTTTAGGTCAGGATTCTTTTATAGCTGTTGATAATGAGGCTATCTATCTTTATAAAACGTTAGATATTAAAGATAAGCTATTTCCGATAATTAGTGGGGTTATAGTTGCTGATAATCTTAGACCTGGTGGAGATATTAAAACCCCTGGATTGAGCTCAGCATTAGAGTTAATAGGATTATTGGATGAAGTATTCTTAAATAATGTTGCCGAAATCATAGCGCAAACTCCGGAATCCCTTGTTTTAAAAACTATACAAGGAGTGGAAGTCAGGTTCGGTAAGCCTGAAGAATTGGAGCGTAAGGTTAATATTATCCAAGAATTATTGATTGGTAACGGAAGTGTTATCAACGATCAAACTGTCGAGTATATTGACTTACGGTACAATACTGCACCGGTAATAAAAAGAAAAAACTAAAAACTATTTAATGGAAAAAAGGAAAAAGCTAAGCGATTGTGGAATATGAAATTTAGAAGAATATGAAGTTTAGAAGAATGTGAAAACGAGAAAAAATACAGGTACCAAGAAAATTTTGACGGTGATACTTGTATCTCAATAAGGAACCAGGATGCGTATGAGAGAAGGGAGATATGCTTTTATGCTGGAATTTGAAACGGATGTAATCCAAACTGCACAAATAAAAGTAATAGGAGTTGGGGGCGGCGGTAGTAATGCGGTAAACAGAATGATTGATAGCGGATTAAAGGGGATTGATTTTATTGCAGTTAATACGGATGCCCAAGCATTATACCTATCGAAAGCGCCAAATAGAATTCAAATTGGTACTAAGTTAACAAGAGGTCTTGGAGCTGGGGCTAATCCCGAGGTTGGAGAAAAAGCCGCTGAGGAAAGTCGCGATGAGTTAACCAGTGCTTTAAAAGGTGCTGATATGGTTTTTATAACTGCCGGCATGGGAGGTGGAACTGGAACCGGCGCAACCGCAGTTATTGCTGAAATTGCTAAAGAGATTGGTGCTTTAACTGTGGGGGTTATTACTAAACCGTTTCCGTTTGAAGGTAGAAGAAGGATGTCCCATGCTGATAACGGGATTGCAAATTTAAAAGGTAAGGTAGATACCCTGATAATGATTCCTAATGAGAAGCTTTTACAGGTTGTTGATAAAAATACTTCTATTAATGATGCCTTCAGGATAGCAGATGATGTGTTGCGCCAAGGTGTACAAGGTATTTCAGATTTGATAGCTGTACCCGGGTTAATAAATTTGGATTTTGCTGATGTGAAGACAATAATGCTCGAAACAGGTTCTGCTTTGATGGGTATAGGAGTAGCTTCAGGCGAAAACAGAGCAGCTGTAGCTGCGCGTGCGGCTATCTCTAGTCCTCTTCTTGAAACTTCCATAGAGGGAGCAAAAGGAGTTCTTTTAAATATTACCGGAGGTTCAAATCTAGGGCTTTTTGAAGTGAATGAAGCTGCCGAAATTATCGCTCAGGCGTCAGATCCAGATGCTAATATTATCTTTGGTGCTGTTATTGATGATGATCTTGCAGATGAAGTACGTGTAACAGTTATTGCAACGGGCTTTGATCGTCCCGGAATAAGAGACAACACAATTCAATTGGATGTTAAGCCCTTTAAATCAGAGGAATTATACATCCCGCCATTTTTACGAACAAAAAAATAGTTTTATTAAAAAGTTATATGTAAAAGTATCAAGTTCATCTCCAATGAGCTTGATACTTTTTTTTGTTAGAAAGTAAAATCATTTTGTTTAGCTAATACATAGATAATTAGACGAAAATACTGTTCTAGAGTCTCTGAAATGGGAAAATGTGTTTAATTGAGCCGCAAAATATGACAAATATATGAAAAAGCCTGGTGTATAATGAATTAGTAGTTGACTTGCCCGGGGTGATATATTTGCACGAGACAGGATTTAATGGAGTTGTATATATTGATGTGGTTATCCTAGTGAATTTTATTATGGATTATCTTATCCTCTGGGTATCCGGTAAATTAAGTAGTTTAAGGATTATTAAGTTAAGGCTAATGGCCGCCGCAGGGCTTGGGGCTTTATATTCACTGGTGGTATTTCTTCCTGAAAAATCTGTATTTGCTACGCTTAGTGCTAAAATACTATGCTCGGTTATGATGCTTATATTAGGGTATGCTCCAGTAGCACTGAGTAAATTTCTACGCTTGTTATGTTTCTTGTATCTGACCACCTTCGCCATGGGAGGAGCTGTTATAGGCGCGATTTATCTTTTTACTCGCACACCTGGATACATTCAAGTCTGGAATGGTGCGGCAATACTTTCTAATACATTTAATTATTATTGGCTTGTATTTGGAATTGTTACTGCTTTCTTTCTTGGGAACGGTGGTCCGGCCTGGATAAGAAAAAAGTGGCTTGAAAATAATTTTACCAGGAATCTGGTAATAGGTATTGATGGAAGGGAAATATCGTTAGAGGCCTATTTGGATACCGGTAATCAATTGAAAGACCCTTTAACAAGAAAGCCGGTTATTGTTTTGGAGGCTCAAGTACTAAAGGGCTTTGTACCGGAGGAATTTCTCCAAGCTGTCGTAAACAAAAAAGAAACAGAGTTAGCTAGCTTAGGAAATCTCTTAGATAAGGAATGGGTAAAGAGACTACGCTTAATTAATTTTACATCTGTTGGAAAAAAACAAGGTTTGATAGTTGGATTAAGAGTAGATTTCGTAGAGGTAAGAACGAAAAACGAAATAATTAGAGCAGATGATACGATAATTGGGTTAGTTGATGGAATACTCTCAAGAAGAGAAAAATACAAGGCCCTGCTGCCGCTACAGCTGCTGCAGGAATATACTTACAAGGAGGAATTATATGCTGCTTCAAGAAAAGATTGCGGATCTAAATTATAGTATTAAGAGTTATGTTATTAGGTTATTAAGTTATTTTGGGATTAGTGATGATGTATTCTATGTTGGAAGCAGTGAGGCTCTTCCTCCTCCGTTAAGTTTAGATGAAGAGACCCATTTGTTGACCTGTCTTGAAAAAGGTGAGCAGAGTGTCAAAAGTACCCTGATTGAGCGGAACTTGCGTTTGGTAGTATATATTGCCAGGAAATTCGAAAATACCGGGGTAGGTATAGAAGATCTTGTTTCAATTGGCACAATCGGCTTGATCAAGGCCGTTAATACGTTTAATCCTGCGAAAAAAATAAAACTAGCGACTTATGCTTCGCGTTGTATTGAAAATGAAATACTTATGCATCTTAGACGTAATAATAAAACACGTTCTGAGGTATCCTTTGATGAACCGTTAAATATAGATTTGGATGGAAATGAACTGCTGTTATCAGACGTTATGGGTACAGAAAATGATATTGTTTATAAGTCCTTGGAAGATGAGGTCGATAAGAGACTTTTGGTTTATGCAATGACTAAGTTATCGAAGCGTGAAAAACGAATAGTCGATTTGCGTTTCGGCTTAAAAGACGGAGTGGAAAAAACGCAAAAGGAAGTTGCTGATATGTTGGGGATATCACAGTCATATATTTCTCGACTCGAAAAAAGAATCATAAAAAGATTACGTCGAGAAATAAAGCGTATTGAGTAAAAGGATTGACCCAACTGCCTCTTACTGTGTTGAATAATTATACATAAACCTGTTGTGTTAGGAGGAGAATTCTGATATGATTATGTGAAAAATGAAGACAATGAGGTGGAGGATATGCAAGTGCGGAAGGCACGGCTGACAGATGTTGAAGAAATGCATCAACTAGTGAATAATTATGCAGAGAAGGGCTTGATGCTTTCACGACCGCGCAGTATGCTTTATGAATACATAAGGGATTTTGTTGTAGTTGAGAAAGATGGTAAAATTCTCGGAGCCGGTGCATTACATATAATGTGGGAAGATTTAGCGGAGATTAGAGCGCTTGCTGTCAAAGAAGAGTATGCTAAGCAGGGGATAGGAAGAATGATAGTGGAGTTTTCGTTACAAGAAGCCAAATCATTAGGGATTCCCAAGATTTTTACGTTGACATACCGACCGGAATTTTTTAAAAGATTAGGTTTTGTAGAAGTAGCAAAGGAAAATATGCCGCAAAAAGTTTGGAGAGAATGTATTAATTGTCCGAAATTTCCTAATTGTGATGAGGTATGCCTTGAAATAAACATTAAGTTGAACTAATATTACAAGGTTTTTAAAGAGCTGGAAAAATAAAATCCAGACTCTTTTTTTTGTTTCCATCTTAATGTTTTTTAAACGGTATATTTGAATTTTTTCAAGGTAATAATGAAGTTAGACCTAAGTTTGACCGAATCTTGGGGGTATAGAAAAAAATGGCAAATAAGGTGGAAATTTGCGGGGTTAATACCTCAAAGCTACCTGTTCTAAAAAATCCAGTGATGCGTGAGCTTTTTGTAAAAATGCAGGAAGGGGATTACTCAGCCCGAGATAAACTGATCAATGGTAATTTGCGACTGGTGCTTAGCGTAATTCAGCGTTTTATCAATAGGGGTGAATTTGTTGATGATCTATTTCAGGTTGGCTGTATAGGTCTGATGAAGGCTATCGATAATTTTGATCTTGCGCAAAATGTCAAATTCTCAACATATGCTGTTCCAATGATTATCGGAGAAATCAGACGGTATTTGCGAGATAATAACCCCATCAGGGTAAGCCGTTCTTTACGGGATGTAGCCTATAAAGCTTTACAGGTAAGAGATAGCCTGATTAATAAGAATTCGCGTGAGCCTTCTATCAATGAAATTGCCCAGGAGTTAAGTATTCCTAGGGAAGAGATTGTTTTTGCGCTTGACGCTATTCAAGAGCCGATATCTTTGTTTGAGCCGATTTACCATGATGGGGGCGATCCTATATTTGTGATGGATCAGATCGGTGATGAGAAGAATGCTGATACTAGTTGGTTGGAAACAATCTCACTGAAGGAGGCTTTAAGAAAACTGAATAATAGAGAAAGGCATATACTCATGCTGCGTTTTTTCGAAGGAAAAACTCAGATGGAAGTAGCCGAAGAAATTGGAATATCGCAGGCCCAGGTTTCACGTTTGGAAAAAGCTGCCCTCTCACACATGCGTAAATATGTCTAATTACGTAGCATTAATAGATAAGTAATGACATATATATTTAGTGTGAAGACAAGGGAGGGTTGTAAAATTGATAATAAAGATTTCGGACTTGCGAGATCGTGAGATAGTAAATATTGTTGATGGGAGAAGACTCGGACCTATTAAGGATATTGTGCTGGATCTAGAAAAAGGAAAGATAAATGCCCTTGTTCTACCTGGTTTAACAGGAGGACGTATCTTGGGTATATTTGGGCGGAGTGATGATCTGGTAATTCCATGGGAAAGAATTAGTAGGATAGGTGTGGATGTTGTATTGGTAGAAGCTCAAGGGCAGCACGTTGAGGTACAAAGAAGAGAGTGAATATAAAATTTTAAACATGCAAAAGGAGTGTGTGAGGCACACTCCTTTTGCATGTTTATTAATTTATATTATCTATTTTAATATCCTAAAGTTTTATGTTTAGTAGGTAGGAATATGACTCTTTAAAAGGAAATAAGTATTAGTCATTCTTTCCATAAAGGTTGACACACACTATATATAGTTGCTAAAATATAAAGGAGCTCTAAATATAGACTCGAGGGAATAATTGAGAGGTGATACTTGTAATATGCGCTGTCCATTTTGTGGCTGGGATGACACCAAGGTGCTAGAAACAAGACTTGCTGATGAGGGCTATTCAATACGTAGACGCAGAGAGTGTTTTGAATGTCAGAATAGGTTTACTACATACGAGAAGGTAGATGATTTGCCGCTTTTAGTTATTAAAAAAGATGGTAGAAGACAGCAGTTTGATCATCATAAAATATTAAACGGTTTAATTAGGGCCTGTGAGAAGAGGCCGGTTGCCTTAGAATATTTAGAGAATATGGTTGGAGAAATAGAAAGATTAATTAAAAGTAAATCTTTGAAGCGTGAAGTCACAACATCGGAAATAGGTGAACTGGTAATGGATAGGTTAAAGGATTTGGATGAAGTAGCCTATGTGCGATTTGCCAGCGTATACCGTGAATTCAAAGATATAAATACATTTTTGAGTGAGATTGAAAGAATGCTAAGAAATGCATAGGAGGGGTATACGTGTTTACGCAAATTAAAAAACGAGATGATAGAGTTGTTTTATTCAATGATAGTAAAATAACCGATGCAATCTTTGCTGCAGCCAAAGCTGTAGAAGGGGAAGACCGACAGACCGCAATGGAGCTCACCCTAGACGTTATGAAACTATTGAAGCAGAAATATAATGGTGATATCTTTGGTGTTGAAGATATCCAAGATGCCGTTGAGAAAATCTTAATAGAAAAAGGACATGCAAAGACTGCAAAAGCATATATAATACATCGAGAAAAACGCTCGCGGATAAGGGACGGCCGTTCAGAATTGATGGACGCAGTTGCAGAGATATTACGTGAAACAAACCGAGAAAATGCTAACGTAGGTAATTCCCCTTCGGCTAAGGTTCTTCAGATTTCGGAGACAGCTTCAAAAAACTATTATTTGAAACGTATTATTCCGGAAGATGAGGCTAAGGCACATTTAGAGGGAGATATATATATACATGATTTGTCTTGGTATGGGAAGACCCTTACCTGCCTGCAGATACCCCTTGATAAGCTTTTACGCGAAGGTTTTAATAACGGACACGGTTATATTAGAGCACCAAAAGGTATCAAGACTGCCTCGGCCTTAGCGGCAATCATATTGCAGAGCAATCAAAATGATATGCATGGAGGTCAGTCTTTTGCCTATTTTGATCGAGACATGGCACCTTACGTAGAAAAGGAATTTATAAGGCAGAAGAAAATGTTAATGGCTACTTTAGAGAAGCTAGGTACAACGCATGATAATGAAATGATCGACAACATAGTTTTGGAGAACACAGAGAATGAAGTATTCCAAGCTATGGAAGGATTTATTTATAATTTGAATACTATGCATTCTCGAGCCGGAGCGCAGGTGCCTTTTTCCAGTGTTAACCTTGGTACTGATACAACTTGGGCTGGTCGCATGATAATAAAAAATTTCTTACTTGCTTTGGAAAAAGGTCTGGGACGTGGAGAATGTGCCATATTCCCTAACACAATATTTAAGATTAAAGAAGATGTTAATTTTGATGTTGATGACCCCAACTATGACTTATTTCAATTAAGCATGCGCGTAGCTTGTACACGATTGCAACCAAATTATTCATTTCAAGATGCTACATTTAATACACCATACCGTGATGAGGAAGTAGCATATATGGGATGTCGTACCCGTGTAATTGCTGATGTGAATGGTGAACCTGTGACTAACGGAAGAGGGAACCTTTCTTTTACGTCACTTAATTTACCAAGGCTTGGACTAAGAGCTAACGGAGACTTGACCTTGTTCTGGCAATATTTAAACGAAACAATCAATCTTGCTATCAAACAGCTCTTGACTCGCTATGAATTGCAGAAGAAGTTAAAGGTTAAGGATTTTCCGTTTTTAATGGAACAGTATCTGTATGTTGATAGTGAAAACTTACAACCCGATGATACAATTGAAAAGGCCGCACGCCATGGAACCCTAAGTATGGGTTTCATTGGTTTGGCTGAGTGTCTTACGGCACTTACCGGTAAACATCATGGTGAAAGCCAAGAAGCACAAGCTCTCGGTTTAGCTATTGTCAGTTACATGCGTAGGCGCTGTGATGAAGCAGTAAAGAAATACCAGTTAAATTTTACTCTTTTAGCAACTCCAGCTGAGGGACTAAGCGGTAAGTTTACGAAGATAGATTTGGAGCACTTTGGAAAGGTGACTGGTATTACTGATAAAGATTGGTATACAAATTCGTTCCATATACCTGTAGACTATGAGATTTCAGTGCTAGATAAGGTGAATTTAGAGGGACCGTATCATAAGTACTGCAATGCCGGTCATATTTCTTATGTTGAGTTACCTTCTGCACCACATCAAAATATTGAAGCATTTGAGTCAATTCTAAGAGCTATGAGTGAAGCTGATATGGGTTACGCAGCAGTAAATTTCCCCGTAGATGTATGCAAAGACTGTGGACTCAATAGTGTCATTGAAAGTGATACTTGCCCAAAATGCGGGTCAAGAAGTATAAGCCGAGTACGTAGGATTACTGGATATCTTTCTACTTTGGATATGTTTAATGACAGCAAAAAGGCTGAAGAAAAGGGCAGAACTATTCACATGAAGATGCAAGAAAAAGGTTTGTGAGGTGATTGAAGTTGCGTTTGGCAGGTATTCTCTCGGAAAGTATTGTGGATGGGCCGGGAGTAAGATTTGTTGTTTTTGCTCAAGGTTGTTTGCATCATTGTCCGGGCTGTCATAACAAAGCAACCTGGGATACTAAAGGTGGAGAAGTGGCTACAGTTAAAGAGATACTAAAAAAAATTAAAAGAAGAGTTAAGTATATTCGGGGTATAACACTTTCCGGTGGAGAGCCATTTTTGCAGGCAGAGGAGATGGCCCAATTAGCTTATGCAGCTCGAAAGCTTGGGTTAGATATAATTACTTATACAGGCTATGTTTATGAGGAGCTTTTACAGATTGACCTGCCTGGTAGCAAAGACTTATTAGGGGCCACTGATATGTTGATAGAAGGACCATTTATACTTGCTAAAAAGGATATTAGTTTGCAGTATCGGGGTTCTAGCAATCAGAGAATAATTGATTTGTCAAAAAATAAAGAACAACGTCAAGCTTGTAATATTTCGTATATGACCATGTTGTATAGTTCATAGACAAGAAAGGCGCGCCTTTCAGTACTATATACCGCAGCACTTTGCCAGCATGGCAAAGTTTTACTTTCCTATAGTGTAAAAGCAAAGGTGAGAAGAATTATAGAATTCAGTGCTTATCTGATTGTACTCAGACAGGCACCTGACAGCAAGTCGTCTTTTTCAGCAAAGCCCGGTCCTTTAAGATCCTTCTTAGAGAAATATTCAAATTCTGTGCTGGTTGTAGGAATAGGATCAATCGGATCTAACCCGTTAAAGATTACTGCTGTTGTGCAGTTAAACGGTACATCCATGGTACAATGACGGATATCACCGCATATTCCTTCATCAGTGGAGCACTTTCTAGTAGAGTAGTCGATGTTCTTTCTTACAAAGCCTTTGATAAAGAGCATATTAGTATTTTGTAAGAGTATACATTGGGTGATCTTGAGGCGTTTTTTGATGTTTTTGATTTCAATTGCTGGTTCTGGAAGTGAAATGGTAGAATTCACGTTGAATTGAATAGTTAGTTCGGCGAGGACTGCAGGTACTTTTACCACAGCTCAAGTTACGATAGGAGCAGGAGGATTTACACATTCAACTACTTCACCGCCGGAAACATCGACACAGCTATTTCTGAAATCATGGTCGGGCTTGAAATGATCTTTATCAATAGAATGATTATCCGGTTTAGGTCAGTATTTGTTGTAGAAACTATTATCTTCTTTATTGTATTTAGGTTTACTGTAGTCAGATTTATTTTTCATAAAACTGTACACTGTTTCGTTATCCCAGGACATTGTTTATTCGTAAGCGTCTAATAACACAGTGTATAGAAAAAAAAAGAGCAAAAACCAGTGTAAACTGAAATATTTGCTCCTACTTACAGGTTTCCTGTACTTCCGTACTCCATGGTAGATAATCTTCCAAAAATTCCGGATGCTGACCAAACTGCACCCCTGG
>PHAD01000026.1 GCA_002841595.1 Firmicutes bacterium HGW-Firmicutes-12 | reverse complement strand
TGCCATCAATATTAAGAATGAAGGCTGCCGAATTCTTGGAATAGCCTAATATAATATATGAACCGTTGGGCGAACGGGGATAGCTTGGTAATTATACTGACGTTAGTCGGTACGTCCCAAGAAGCCCCCACCTCTTAGGTGGTGGGAGTATGTCACTTGTTTAGATAATATTTTAAAAAACAAAAAAACCCCTAATAGGAGTTTAAAGAACTAATAATACGTCCCTCATCCGCACAATTATGGCGGGTATGACAAGGGTACTACGTACATCCTTATTTCCTACCGTTCTACTTCCCTACATTTATTAAAACTAACCTACTACCTACAGTAACTACTATCCTACATCTACAAAACAAATTAAAATTTACTTACTCTTACAATAGATTATATAGTTTTATACTAAATTATTCTACACTTTTTTAAAAATTCCTCTTATAATATTCAAAAAACCAACTTAGGTATATGTAGAAGTCGCATCATTTCTTTTTGTGATTCGAGAATCCGCTCTGCGATAAACTGCTCAAAGGGTTTGTCATCTCTATGGGCCTTTTCAAGAAGTTCTATGTAAACATGTCTTAACACCGGTGGTATTACAGCCAAGAGGTATCCATCCTGTATAAGCGCTGTATTCATAAGCAGCCTTGCAATTCTTCCATTTCCGTCTTTAAAAGGGTGGATAAAGACAAATCTTTTGTGGAGCTGGGCAGCAAACGTTACTGGATGATAGTGATCTCTTGCGGTTACAATCCATTGAAACAGTCTATCCATTTCTACCTCTATACGTTTTGTTTCTGTCACGGGGTATTTTGAACCGCTAATAACCACATCCAGATTACGGTATTTTCCTGCATATTCTGGTTCTATTGCCTCATAAAACATCTGATGCAGTGTTAGGATATCTTCTTTGGTGATGGTTCTATTTGCAAGCAGTGTAAACATGAAATCGTAGGCTTTGGCGTGCCCGATGGCTTCAAAAGTATACCGTAAGGGCTTACCCCCAACAGTTAGCCCATCCTCAAGCAGTACCTTAGTTTCACTTTCTGAAAGGGTATTCCCTTCCAAAGCATTAGATGACCAAGTGAGGCCAATTCGATAGTAATCTTGTATCTGTTTCAGCATATTTCCCTCAAAAGGTCTACGCTCATCTATGGCAATCTTATTTAAATCAATAACTCTGTATATATCCATTGACCCACCTTTTGACTGTTAGAATATTATCATTTAATTATACTACAATATTTTCCATTTATCAACTGCAAACACTTTCATTCGACTTTGCCTACATAGGGGAAAAGAAAAATCCCACAGGTTAGCCGAGCTTGGCTTATGGGCTGTGGGATGTTTTTTCTAAACTCGCACAGTGTCTTTAGCTTTTTGATAAGCATCGGCTAACTGCTGCTCCGGATTAGTATAGGGGTTCATCCAACCTTTATTGACTGCTAAGGCCGTAAAAGCCGACTGTCCCTCAATAACCTGATTAAGACTAGCTCCGTACATTGCTCTTAATTCAGGTGTTGTACACGTCAAAGTTGCAATTAAATATGCATTAGCCAGAGCTGCCGCACTGGCATTCATACTACTAACAATAACTTCATCATTTATTTCGGTGTTGTTTTTTGCCATATTCGCGAACATACCCATTTTTAGTGTGCCCCCTCTAACGTCGTAATATTGTTCTCATTAATGAACTGCTGCATACCTTTAACTCTTCCTTCAGTTGCCAAGATACTTGCTTCTGCTTGCTTTTTCAATACCTCGTCTGAGATTAAGGTTTGTATCCCTCTCGCTAGAGCTAAGCCATCGTGTTCCATTTTCAATATATTCGTTAAAGACAGGATCTCACCTTCAGCCAGTTTTCTCACTATTGGAACCTCCTATTGTTTTATTTCATGTATATTCTCTTAAATATCTTCCTTTTTTATGCCATATTATTAATCAGTTAGGAAATTTCTCTCTTGAGGTAAGCCTTCCGCACGGCCAGACGGTAGGCTTCCTCCTTCTCAAACAAGGCTTCAGTTTCCTTAACTGCTTCATACATAGCCATAATCGCTTCATTTGTATAGGCTAACATATTCTCCCATCCATAAAACTCTTTGGCTACACGCCAGTTAATATCCTTAGGCAGACCCCGCTCGAATATTTCTTGCTGATGTTCCTCGGGAGGGGCATTTTCCGTCTCTGTGAGAGGGCGATTCAATTCGTCAAAGTCTAGACTGTCCATCTTGGAGATGGTCTCTTCACTGTAGCCTTTCTCCTGCAGCATCTTTATTTCTTCTGCGGCTAAGGGACGATAATATTTAGCATATTCTGCTGCCAACTCCTCCGGTGTCAAAGCGGCTACCCGCTCTTCGACAGTAAGGCGAGCTAATTGTTCTGCTGCTCGGTTACGTTCTTTTTCTACTTCGGCAAATTCTTTTATTTCTTTTTGAGCAACCGCAAGGGAGATTTCCTCTCCGTACTCAGTTTGATCCTGTCTATAGTAGGTAGTTTTACTCTGCCCCGAAGGAATGTGCCACTGACGGCGCAGGGCCAGAGCTCCCCCCTCGACGCTTTCTGCCCAAGGGAGGTAAAGTTCGAGGGTCTGATCGTCCGCCTGCCAAGTTATTTCTGCATATTCACTCGTCTCTTCTACTGGTAAAGTGTAAAGCTTGCAATTGTCTTTCAAATCGACTACTTTGATCGTGCAAATTCTATCGTCCCCAAAATTGCTTTCGTTCAGATAAGCCAGATATCGTCCGTCCTCGCTATATATTAAATAAAAGTAGAAATCCCAATTATACACAGAGCGTAGTTTATTTCTGGCTACGTCGAGCTCTTCATCTGTTAAAGGTGGATCTTCTAGGCGTCGGGCATAGTCCAGCTCCATCTCGGCAAAGGAGCTACCCTTGCGTCCGCCGTCCGTAAAGAGTACCCGGGGTGCAATCGTATTATCCGCGAGATAAGCACCAGGTGTGGGTAAACGGACTAGGATAACACTGCTTCTTTCTTCATAGGCGTAATATCGATTATCGGGGCTTAGAACTCCATGTCTATGCAAGGGGTGATTTTCGAGCATTTCAACATAGGCTTTGGCTATCTGCCCTGTTATGGTTGCTTCTTCTATTGCACTCAGTTGTGTTTCGGCGGTTTCCGGCTGATTAGTTTCTGCGTCATTTGTCTGATCGGTCTCCTTAAGGTCTGTATCAGCATTCTTATTTATCCCCTGCTCTATGGGGACACTCCCTGACTGCTCCTGGTTCTCCTCTGTCCCGCCGCAGCCAGCTATAACCAGCAATAGGACTACTAATATAACGAGAACCTTGGTAAGCTGCCTTTTTGTTACTGTCATTTTCTCTCCCCCTGTATGTTCCAATCTTATATTCTTATATATAAGATAGAACGGCATAGTCCAGATTTATGCATATAGTAATAAGTTAAAGCATACCTGAAAAGGTATGCTCAGTTGGTTCTCAGTTGTTTTCTTCACTTGCTTTATTAATTAAAGCAATAATATTTATTGGTGGTAAAAGAAAAGGTTTAATTCCTGCCTTTTGAGTAATACAACTTATGTGTTCACGAATATATGGAAGTATTAATGCTGGAGAATTGTTTTTTATATATTCCTCAATATCCATGTTTTCTTGACCATCAATTACGGAGAATGTTCCCACAAATGTTGTTTCTAATTTAAGAACCTCTTTATCATCACTAACAAGTCTAAGCGAAGTTGAAAGTTCAGAAATATATTTACCCTCTTTATCACTCCAATTATGTTTAACGTCAAATACTACATTCGACTTTTTGGGGATAACAAAATCTCTCCATAAGTTTTCTTTGACTAGCATAATGCTGTCAAAACTTATACCGGGTTGTTTGGCCTTGTCCATCATGCAGCCAGCCTTCCTTCTGGATTATCATCATATAAAGCATATTGATCTAGATAATATAAAGAATTATTCTCATTATGTAGAATATTAGGAATGTATGACCTATTTGCTGGATGGTAAATAATACTAGCTTGAATATCTTTCAATTCAACTACTTTAGTACTTGGGTAATAAAAATTAACCTCTTCACAATCATCTGTAGTAAAAGTATAATTAGTGACTATATCGGCACTATAATCAATATTCCAGTCATAATCAAGCAACCTATTGTTTGTTTTTATATGATCATACCCAAATGAAAAATTAAAAACATTATTAACAAATAAAATATCATTCATACGTTTTCCAATAAAATCCATAAAGTTCTTATTTTCATATTGTAGCCGTTTATCATTATGCCATATTTCATATTCGTTCGTTTCATTACAATAGGTATATTCAACTATTAAATCTTGATATTGTTCTTTAATTTTTGATATGAATTCCTCAATTAAAATAATGGTAGTTTCACTCATTTTAAAACCCCCTTCAAATGAGTTTATCTAATATCTGATTAATACTATTATAACTTATCTTGAAAATCAAGTTATAGTCACTTGTATTATCTATTCTATCCTCCTTATAGTCAGAACAAACTCTACACGTCTTTAATTTTGATAAGCTAGCAATCCAAGCAATTTCACTGGTATCTAATTTGCTTAGAATTCCTTTTTTGAATTGAGTAATTGTATAAACGTGAGAATCAGCTCCTAGTGGCGGCTCTGAGTAAAAACCTTCTTTTTTTGATATAAATATAACTTTTTCGTATAAAGAATAATAAAACCTACTCACTGCTGCATCAAAATAAGAATTACTTTCAGCCCATTCAGCAGTTTCCTTATTGTGGTTAGCCTTCAATAATAAATTCTTTCTCGTCATACAATGATACATCCTTAGCTATTATAATATGTAAAACGCAAAGAAATGACTAACCAATTTTAACATACTAATATTTTACATACAATATTTTCGACATTTATCGTCATATTACTGCTTATTTCTACTTTTCCCACAATATTGGGCTCATATTATTTAATATTAGCAATTCGTTTAAACCTTTTCTCCTGCTCATAAGGGGCAACTAATCCCAACACAAAGCTAGGCATTAATAGTGTAAACAAAACAAATATTAAGCCTCTTCCGGAAAGCTTTGTGATTATATCTAGTGGGGTAAGATCATTGAAGATATATTGTGATAGACACACTACCGAGACTATTAATACCAGACCACGCAGTCCTTCGCGGACAGCATTTGGCCAGTACCCTTTTTTTCGGTATTTACTCCACTTCTTATAGAATCTCACATCAATTTTTTGTCTCCAATTAAAAACCTCTATAAGAAAGCCTAAGACTATCAATAAAGAAACAACAATATAATATAGTCCTAGATGAAACATCTCCATTTTTATCGGGATTACTAGGAGCACTATAGAAATAACGATTAATAACAGTACCCTTTGCCACTTATTTAAGTGCATTTTAGATCACTCACTTCTACCTATTTTTGCAAATCCAGAGTGAATTTCTCCCTAGAGAGTAGCTCTCCTATACTATCTAAGCTTAAGTAGAAATCTTGGAGTTCTTTATCATATAAAGAGAACCTGATCGTATCCGCTTTCTCCCTATCCAGGTGCAATATCCCCTGTTTCCTTCCTTCTGCATCCGCAAGTTCAAAATGAGGCAAGATATTGTCAGCTTGGACTAGAGCTTCTACTTGATAGCTTATATAAACTGCATTTTCTTCAAGCCAGGCTTTTTCTATCAGCACTTCTCCTTGAGAAAATGAAAGTCTCTCGTCTAAAATAAGCTCGTTTTGATTTTCGAAGTTAAGGTAAAGTTGAGGAATTCCTTCTACCTTCTTATATAGGTAGATCGGTGGCAGGACCAACTCCATCTGTTGTGTGTCCTGCTTGACCGGAGCAAACTTCAAAATAGCCTCAACCTGGCAAGGGAACTGAGTTGTCCTGTATTCTCCCGCTTCAGCTATGACTTCCTCGCGCTCGGTCAAATCATACAAGACCGGTCGGTTTACGGGGGGGTCTTGTGGACGATAATACACTCCGTACGAGGCGGCATAGCCGGCACTTAGTCCGCCGGGGGGTGGTGCACCCAGCCCCGGTGGGGGCGGTGTAGTCGGTGCTTCTCTTATGGAGGTAGGGAAATAGGCAGTACCCCTGCCTAGGCCAAGGCCAGCTACGGTATCATCCACTGGCCAGTCAAATTGCAGATTAAACTCCGTTTCACTTACACCTAGCACAACCTTCTCTAAGGTTATCTTCAGCTCGGGCAGTTCCTTTTCCTGATTAGGATAAATAATCGTAGTATACTGAGCTGTTTTGAATACATCTACAGGGAAGGTGAATTCCACCCCTTCTATTCCTTGTTCGGTCAGGCTTAAGAATACGGTCACCTGCTGAGTATCTAAGTTCAGGGGCTCAAACTCCAACATGAAGAATTTATTCTGCCAGCCTTTTCCGCTCTTTTGATTGTATTGGTTACCGTTTTCATCGGTGAGGCTTACTTGGGGCATATCTTCGCACGGCTTAGAAAAGCTGATGAAAATGACACTGCGTGTTCCGTCAAAAAGACCATTATCGAGCGTAACTTGGTAGTCACCTATTGTTTTGGTCTCTTTAATGTCTGTGAAAAGCTGTAGTTCCTGCGCAAAACGATAGGACGGATCATCCATCCCAATATGTTTTCCCGCGTTGTAGGAGGCATAGGACAACCCCGCTCCGCCAACGATCAAAAGAAGTAATACTACTGTAATTGTTCTTTTCAGCCTCGTGAATAATTTGTTTTCGAGGCCTTGATAATGAGATGGTTTTTCCCTTGTAAGAGGGTCCGGTAATGGTTGACTAAACAATGTCCATTGTTGGGAACAAGGCTCACAGGCGCTTAAATGCTCTTTAATATGTACAGCTGTTTCTACACTAACCAGGTTCTCCGCGTATAAGGGTAACAACTCGCGAATAATATTACAGTTTTTATTTATCATCGTTATCACCCTCCATTTCTCGATAAACCTGACCTAGTTGCTGTTTAGCCCGAAAGAACGTGACCCTGACCCAATTAACTGTTTGCCCCATAACCCCGGCAATCTCCTCATAGCTCTGCTGTTCATACTCTTTTAAGATAATTACACTTCTAGCATTTTCAGAAAGCTGGCTTAGAGCTACTTGAATTCTTTCGCGTTCTTCTTTTTGAATTAATAACTCTGCCGGAGAATCTAACTCCTGAAGAGTCGGCCGAGGTAAAGCTATATCATCTTCAAAGCTTAAGAGCTTATGTTTATTCCCATCTCGAATTCTTTTGAGATAAACGTTACGAGCAATTGAAAAGAGCCATGTTTTTAACGATGCTTGATTTTTGAAACGAAAAATAGACAGGCAAACCTGGTAAAAGGTCTCCTGGGTTAACTCTCTCGCTTCTTCTGTGTTTCCAGTCATTCGTAGAAAATAGCGAAAGATCACTTGATTATGGAGTTCATATAATTCAATAATCCTCTTCATAGCTCTCCTTTGCCCTAATTAATTCGGTAAAAGGAAAGCCAAATCCTATCTGTTGGAGATTGTATTTTTAAGACCCAAGTTTATAAGACGTCTACCTAAGTGAATAAGATGTGCTACTTCAGGCTCTCTTTGCTCTATTATGATGGCAATTTGCCCATAGGAGTATCCTAGTATATCCCGCAGGATTAGAGCACAACGTACTGCCGGTGCCAAGGCTAAAAGCGACTGCTGGATAGCATCTTCTCGGTTAAGTTCATAAGGTTCGTAATCTTTGTAAAAGTAAAGCCATGCCTGTTTTAGTAAAGAAAGCTCGTCTTTCCCGGAATCAAGATGCGTTAAAAACACCTTTTCCGTTAGTTTCTCGGCAATTTTCTTCTTCCCAGACAAACGATATGTAAAGCTATATATCAATTTTAAATGTGCTTCATTTATACATTCTTGAGCTTCATTTATACATTCTTTTTGTTTTGTACTATTCATAGAATCCTCCGGCAAATATATTTACACTTATTTAGTACCATCTACTTCAATTTCATTACATGTCTTTTATTATTTAATGACATGTAATGTCCTTTTTATATTTCATTGGCAGATTTTACTAGGTTTTTTCTCTCTTAATTGGGACAACTTCTGTGGTAAAATCTAAAGGTGGCTAACAACTCTATTAGGAAAGTATGTGACAGAATAGATGAAATTGACGAAAAGCAGGATAGCATTATTTATAACAGTCATAGTTTTAATCATAGCAGCTATACCCAGCCTAACCAGCATTGCCGAAGGACTACAAAAAGAGATAGCTTATCAATTCATGGTTGATGGTGAAAATTGGGCTATCGTTTCGGAGAAAGCTTCTTTAGAGGATCTGCTCGACGAGTACCAGAAACAATACTCTAAGAGTATCGATATAAATGCAAAGATTAAAAATACATATTTTCAACAAAAGGTAGAGATTATTGAAGTTGAAGTTATGCCAGAAGCGATAGAGCCTCTAGCAACAGCCCGACAGAAAATCTATGCTGCCGAACATGAAGAAGTGTCTATAGAAGTCCAATCAGGAGACAATCTTTGGAATATCGCCAAAGCTCATGATTTGACTGTAAGTGACATAGAGATGTTTAACCCTGAAGTTGACCCGGACAAAATTTTCCCCGGAGATATTCTAGTAGTTAAGCCCTTAGATCCCGTTTTAGATGTCATCATTGAAATGGAAAATACGATAGTTGAGAGTATTCCTTTTAAAATAGACTACCAAAAGGATAATAATCTCTATAAGAACCAGAAGAAAATTGTAAAAGAAGGTATCGAAGGAGAAAAAGAAGTCACTTATGATATCGCCCTTCTTAATGGTTATCAACATACCCTCGAGGTTCAAAACGAAAAAATCTTAACAGAGCCAGAAAATGCCATCGTGCAAATAGGAACAAAAACTACAGTCTCAAGGGGCGGTAATATTAACTACGGAGTAGTGAGCGGCAAAAGGATCTCTAGTGCATACGGTACTAGATATCACCCCATAACAGGACGAAAAACTTATCATGACGGGGTAGATATAGCCGCAAATTCCGGCAACGGTGTATATGCCTACACTGACGGCAAGGTTATCGAAGCCGGTTGGAACGGAGGCTACGGCAATTGTATTCTTATCGACCATGGTAATGGTCTAAAGACTCGATATGCTCACCTATCCAGTATATATGTAAAAGTTGGACAAAGAGTTGAAGCTGGAACCAGAATAGGTGCCGTTGGTTCAACGGGCTTCAGTACCGGACCGCATCTCCATTTTGAAGTGATCAAGAACGGACAAACCAAAAATCCGTTAAATTATATATAAGTGAAGGTGCTGTATCATACGCCAACCATTGGACTTATACTTAAATAGAGAGAGGATTAGAGGTATACCCCTTCATATATGGACATAATAATAAATTGAAGAAGCGTGTAGAAGGTGGTATGATATGGATAAAGATAGAAAACCCTCGGAGGAGGAAATGAAGATGACATTGCTTCAAAAAAAACAAAAATCAAATAAAGATTTGCTTTGGGAAATAGCCGAAAGAAACACAAAGAGAAACTCTAACGGTGACACTGTATGTACTAAAGACTGTTGCTATCGCGAGGAGAAAAACTGGGAAAAATCCATTAAGAAATCAGAGTAATTTTTATGAATTATTAAGTTGGTGAAGTGTGGTACGCGAGATTTCCTTTGGAAGAGGATACATCTAGATACATAGAACGACCTGTTATAATTGCTGATGTTTCACTACCCGACATAGTAGTTATTAAAGTAACAAAACATAATATAAGATCGAACGATTATTTCGATACTCCTATAATATTCTACAAAGCAGCTGGATTAAAGCTACCATCAACAGCACGAATATCCAAATTAGTAATCATTAATGAAAGTCCGATTGATAATAGAAAAGGAAAGCTTCATTCAATAGATCAAGGAGTCATCTTTGATAAACTAAATACATTTCTTGAGTCCTCTCGTTAGAGAGGTCTTTTTAATTCCATGTATTATTCACTCCTTAACTTTGTGTTCCCTGATACTCAAATTTTCACTCTTGCTTAAAACCTTTGCCTTGATATTTTTCCATTTGTTCATATAAATCCGTTTTGTTTCCCCGCTCCCAGGAGCCATAGACCTCCTCAGAGAGTTTGGGGGACAAGGGTAACGAGGTTAACTTGTTTTCTTCATAGATCTGCTTGATTTTCTCGGCGTTCTTTTCACACAGATAACAGTCTCCACCCCACGAAAAACAGCTACGCATTTTCTGATAAATATCCTCAAAGCTATCACGCGCAATATTACCGAAAGAAATATTGAGAAACTCACAAGGCTGTAAATCTCCCTTGGCATTGATATAGAACCGGTCTGTGCCACCCGCTGTACAGCCGAATACTGCCGGATCTTCCTCAATTATCTGCGCCGAGATGGCCGGATACTGCGAGTATTCTTCGAGTAAGTTGTATTGGTTTACCTTCCCCTTAATATATTCAAGGGCCTCAAGGCTAAATTCAAGATCATTCTTATCGAGCCACCCTCCGGCTGGCTTGGGTTTAATTATCTGGATGTAACAAGCTTTGAAATATCTGGCTTTCTCCATAATCCTTTCAAAGGTACCATTATAGAAATCCTCCTGCATCAGGCAGGTATTGAAGGCAACGGCCACCCCTGCCTGATGACATAGCTCAACTCCTGCTTCAAGAGTATCCCAGGCGGAATCCTTCCCCATGAAACTGTTAAAGGTTACAGGATCAGGGCTGTGCAAAGAAAACATAATGGCTGTCACGTTCATTTCCTTAAGCTCCGTAAGTCTTTCCTTCGTCATCCCGGCTCCAGTAGAATTTATCCAAATCTCTGATCTGGCATCTATTACGGAGCAAATGCTTTTCAGGCGGTCATATACTAGAAAGGGTTCTCCACCCTCAATATTAAAGAAGGCTATTCCCATCTCCTGTAGCTTCTTTACTGTCCTAAGCAGGATAGCTATATCCAGGTCCTTACCCACGTCATGCTTCTGGTAACAGTGTTGGCAGCTATAGGGACAGGCCGCTGTCACAGATAGTAGAACAGTGGTACAGGGCATCTTCTCATTGAACTGACTGAATTTCTTACAGGCCGTATAAAAGGCCGGCGAGGGGAAACCCGGTATGTATAGCCCTAGCCTGGTTCTTCCGCCAATCTTAACGAATTTGTTGTGCTGTATCTTCGATACAAACAATAACAATCTCTTTAAGAAAAGGACAAATCTTCTAATCGAAATATCCCCGTGCAAAAGCTGCGGGATAAAATGAAAGAGGATGCTTACTTGTAGCTTCAGATTAAAGATACTTTTGCGTCGTCCGGTAATATTCTCCACTTTCACCTTCATCTTTGCCTAAACCCTCCTCTTCTTTTAGATCAAGCCTTGTTCCTTATACCATTTGACCGTTTTCTTGATGCCTTCTTCGAGGGTATAGTCATTTGTAAACCCAAGAAGTCGTTTAGCCTTCTCTATCGAGAATTCGATATTATCATAGAACATATTTACCCTGCCCCGCGTGAGAAGAGGGGGCTTGGAGGCATGAAAGACCGTATATATAAGCTCTAAGAGAAAGGCCAGAGGATAGGTCAAAGCCTTGGGAATATTCCCGGGCTTTTTGATTCCTGCCTCTAAACAGAATAATCGATAAATCTTCTCCATGCTTTCGGCCTGTTGATTGCCTACCAGGATACAATTTGTACCTATCAATTGTTTGGTATAGGCAAGATGATAGGCCCTAGCCAGGTCATGAGCATAGATTACATGAAACTTATTCCGCTTCGACCCCGGCAAAAAGGGAATTCCACTCTTCGCTGTTTGCAGATATTCATAGAAGCCCACGTTGAATTCTCTTTCTCCATAAACCCACACTGGTTCCATAATAGTTAGGTTCAAATCATGCTCTTTGGCGAAGACCAGAGCTTCTTTTTTGGCCAGAGCCTTGGTATCACGATAGAAATTTAATCCACAGGGGAATAATTCATCTGCAAAGTATTGGTAATGGGAATTGTAGGGTGAATTCTCATTCTTAACGATAAGACTGTGCTCTTCCCCATAGACCGAATTTGAGCCTGTCATAATGATGTTCTTTATACCGACCCTGACACAGGCCTCCAGTACGTTTAGGGTTCCCGTGACATTGGTCTGGAAAAACTCATCATAATCACCCCAGTCGGATACTTTGCCGGCATTATGCACAACCCAGTCATAGCCTGTGAAGGCTGCGGTTAATTCTATGCTATCTCGGACATCCCCGGTTCTTAACTCTACTGGCAGACCTTCAAGATTAGCAATACTGCTACCTTCCCTGATGAGACAACCCACACCGTCCACGCTGACCTGATTTTCGCAGAAAACCCTGGTCAGATGACTGCCAATAAATCCTGTAGCACCTGTAATCATGATTCTAGGCATTTTCTTCATACCTCCTCAAAAGGAGTAGAGCATTATGACCTCCAAAGCCATAAGATGCAGAAATAGCATACTCTATTGATGTATCTATTGATTCCAAAGGGAGATTTAGATTATCCAAAGGCTCGGTAGTGATGTTCCCGTGAATTCTAGACTCTTTAATAGCTAGGGCTGTTACCGCTGCTTCGAGGGCTCCACTCGCTCCGATGCTGTGCCCCAAGATCCCTTTGGTGGAATTGATGTAGGGTTGCTTTTCCTTAGACCCAAAGACCCGTTGTATTACTCTAGACTCAATATCGTCATTGGCTATTGTCGCAGTACCATGGGCATTCAGATAATCAATCCGAATATCGCCGACGAGCTTTTGAAAAAGCCGGACAATATTGTCCCCGGAGGGTTCCATCTGAACAATGTTGTATGCATCACTGCCGGCTTCATAACCAACAAGCTCCGCATAGATATCGGCACCTCTCTTTTGGGCCCTCTCCAGCTCCTCTAAGACCAACACACATCCCGCTCCTTCATTGAACAAGAAACCGCTTCTCTTTCGAGAGAAAGGTAGGGGCCTCCCCTCTTCTGACCTAGTCAGCGTGGACAACATATCAAAGCCTCTCATAATTGCGCCGTTTTTTTCGGCTAGGGCTTCAACCCCGCCTGCTAGAACTAGATCACAGCTGCCCGCTAAAATATTTCTATAAGCCTCGCCCAGGGCATAACTCCCCGACGCACAGGAGGCATTAACAGTATGACTAAAGCCTCTTATCCCGAAGAGTATGGAGATCCAGGCCGCGGGTGAATTTGTCATCAGTATAGGGATGACCATCCTATTGAAGCGGGGTCTGTTATGCAAAGAATTACCGCCTGTCTTATCATCTATTCTTTCATATGTTCTATCAGCAGTTCTGGTAATATGGGCTACATAGGATTCCAGGGCTGTCTGCAAACTACTCATTCCAATCCCGATAATAACTCCGCAGTCATCCCGGTCCTCGATCTGCATATATTTCTCGCCTTTTTCGAGCTGTATTCCCGCGTCATCTAAAGCAAGCTTTGCACATAAGACGGCAAGCCGGGACGCTTCCTCCATCATGTTTTCAGATGCTTTATGTATACCTAAGTCAACCAGGGAAAATTCAGGGTTAGGTACGAAAAAACGGGATTTAAACTTGTAGTTATGTTCATATTCCTCCGGTACTTGGGCAAGGCAGGTCTGTAGGCCATAGATACTTTCAGAAAAAGCCTTTTTCCCAATCCCAAGGGCCGTGGCTGGTCCTATTCCCGTAATAACTACTCTTCTTTTCACGTTAACCTGACCTCCTAAATGGACTGTTTACTATGTGCTACCTCTTAAGAAACTCAATTACCTCGCGCAAATATTCTTTGGGATCTTTGTAGTCTCTAGCTTTTAACGCATAACTTGTTAAGTCAATCTCTTTGTCGTTTCCCCTGAGCAATTTAGTGTCCTGCTTCGTTACTTCGCCAATACGCCAAAAGCTCAAGCTTTTCTCCTGGGCTTCTTTGCTGAATTTTTCTTCGCTATCCCTGCTAAGAGTGAAAAGTAATTCATACTCTCCACACTCGCCTAAGAAAAGAAGTTCTTTTGGAATACCTAGCGCTTCGGCTAGTAGTAGTCCACTTCCCACATAGGGCAGGTCCCCCACGATAAAGCCTGTTTCGCTCATCTCTGAGATGGCTTTGAGAGCATTGCAAACCCCATCACTGGTATCAATACAGCAACGGCTGTATTGCTTGATTATTTCTGCCTCTTTATAGCGTAGCTGGAACATGTTCTTCCAGCTCTTGGTGAGCTGCTTGATAAGTTGATTCCCGCCATATAGCCCTATGGCGGCTTCTACATTACCAAGACCGATTTGTCCGGTAACATATAGTCCATCCCCCATCTTGGCATTACTCCTCAACAGGGGTGAACCCTCCAACACACCAATGACCGATCCCGTATATCTAAAGCTCGGGGATACCCCCAAATCACCGCCAATAAATGCTGTGCTTGTTTCCTTCAGCACCGCGGCAATACCTTGGGCTAGTTTATCCACATATTCTGCGCTCCAGGAATCTTGGACAACCAGGCTGTGAGCATAGTAACTAGGTCGTCCCCCGCTAGCCAAGATATCGCTGATACTACCCACGGCCATATTCCAGCCCAGGACATAGGGATCATCGTCTTGCAAGAGATCTTCTTTTGAAAAATCATCAATATTGAAAAGCATAGTACCGCCAGGGAAAGGGATCATCTCAGAGTCCGATTCAAAAAGCCTGTTAAGTTGGCCCTCACTCCTGGGCATGTGCTTATCTATGATCTTGATTAATTGCCTTTCTTTATCCATCATGCACCTCGCAGATTAATTCAAGCGGCTCGCGGGCTGCCTCAATCATACAGGGAAGTAGTCCTCGGGGGTCACCGTCAAATTCCACTTCAGCATTCTTGGGGTTGCCGCAGACCTCTATTACTTCGGCATATAGCAAGGTCATGCTCTTGTCATTGGTAAAGCTCTTTCCGCTATATATTTTCCTGATTACGCCCAACCACCCGTACCAACCAGGATCTTGGACTATCAAATTATAGAAGCGCGTATCCTTGGAAGATAAATCGTTGTGCACCTTGATCCCTGAAGCAATGTAAGTAGTCTTCCCCACAGAAATATTGTAAACTTTCTCTAACTGTCGTTCCTGCCCGTCCAAGCTAACAGTAAAGCTATTGGGATGATAATTAAACAGTGTGTGCAATAGGGCATAAAAGGTTCCCAAAAAATCCCCTAGATAATTTCTGACTCCACCGTTGGCTATTCTCGCGACCGCAGCCCCTAATCCAAAATTAGCACAGCAGGCAAAATAGCTTGTTGCCAAGGACCCGTCAGATAAAGAGGTGTAGGTTATTTTGCCCGGAAGGATTTTTGTACTATTACCCACCAGAACAGTCTCCAGCGCACGGTTTATTTCCAGGGAAATACCGTAGCTTTTACAGAAGTCAGGGCTAGTGCCTGTATGAATTACGGCCAGCTTTGCATCGGAATTCCTTCTCCCCTCGGAGTCGTAGAACCCATTAAGGACACGATTTATTGTCCCGTCCCCACCTACGGCAATTATAACATCATAGCCCTTTTCATTGGCCTGTATAGATAAGTGATAAGCGTCTTCTAGAGTATTTGTCAGCTCGTGGTCAAAGTTGATGCCTTTTTTAATAAGGGTAGCCAATATTTTATTACACTTCTTCTGGCTCTTTCCGCCGTCAGAGCCGGGGTTCATGATTAAAAAATATCTCATAGTCGTCCCATTTCTTTCAACACTGCTGCAGCTTCTGCTATTGTATCTTCCGAGAGATTAGCTCCCGCAATCAACCTGACTCGTCCTTCACCTTGGGGAACAGCAGGCTCTATAAAAGGTGTGGTCAGGATTCCTTTTTCAAAAAGCTTTTTGGTTATTATGAAGGTGTTCTCTTTACTCCCTGATTTAATGGAGTTAATAGGCGTCTTGGCCTGAACCACGCTAAATCCACCTTCCAGAAGACTTTCGTAAATTATTTGCTGATATGAAGTTAGCCTCTTTTTGAGGAGGCCGAATTCAGTATCAATAATATCTAAGACAGCCTCAATTCCCGCTAATGCTGCAGGGATGAGCGCTGTCGAATAAACCAAATGAGGGCAATAATACTTGAGATGTTTTATCAATGCGCTTTTGCCGCTGATCATCCCACCCGAAGCCGCGATGGCCTTACCTAAAGAAGCGGTATATATACCTTGGTATCCTTCTATGCCCTTTTCCTCGAGAATACCTCTCCCCGATTTCCCTAATACCCCTATTCCGTGGGAATCATCAATGACCGGGAGGGCATTATATTTCTGGCACAATTGCACTATTTCTTGAAAAGGTGCCACGCTTCCTTCAGTGGAAAACACCGACTCTGTAACAACAAATATTTGCCTATAGCCTGTGGAACGCTGCAAGATTCCTTCTAGATGCTCCAAGTTATTATGCAAAAAAGGTCTGATCTTACACCCTGCCGCTTTGATCCCCTGGATCAAGGAAGAATGAACATAACGATCAACTATGATGAGGTCCTGCGCACCGGCAATGGCACTAAACAAGCCATTGTTAGCCTGGTAACACGAAGGTAAGATCATGGTTTCTTCCAACCCAACAAAGGCTGACAGTTTCCCTTCGAGCCTTTTGTATAAATCAATATATCCTGTGGCGATAGGCGTGCCACAAAGGGAAGCCCCATACTTTTGAACAGCCTCTACTGCAGCCTTTTTCACCCTATCATCTGCCGCCAAACCCAGATAGTTGTTAGAGGCGAGGTTAATCAGGCGAGCTCCGTTCACCATTAGCTTATCTTCGAGCCCCGACTCAATGCTCAGATAATATGGGTTAAAGCCTGTGACCTCAGCTAAGCTTTCATCCAGAGTAAAACGGCTATAAAAATCATGCAAATACATATTTTCTCTCCTTTATCTAACTCCATCTGAATTAGTCTCGCTTTATAAGCAGAGTTCTTAGCACACCACTTAGCTTCTTCTGAAAAAGTGATATCTTAATGGGAGTTTTTCAGCAGTCACAAGTTAGTCAGATAGCCTAGCTTTCAGCTTCCTCACAATATCTGAAACGGTAGCCACCTCGGCAAAATCCTCCTCGGCAATGGTTATTGAGAATTCATCCTCTAAACCAGAAAGCAGCATCATGCGATCTAATGAATCTACCAGCAAATCTTCGAGCAACCGACTCTCTAAGCTGATCTCCGGACTCTTTTCCAAATTATCCTTGAGGGTCTTAATTACCCGCTGTTCTAAAGTCATCTTTTTCATCCTCCTTAATAAAGCGTTACAATAAACAACTATTCTATACTTTTAGATAGCACCTCGTTGGTTGGCCCGAATCACACATAACAGCGCAAATATTGCAATTAATGCATTTTGCTCGATAGCTACTATCGAGCTTCAGCTTTTCTACCAGGTCAGGTTCACAAATTAACGGTCTGCACATCCCGATAAAATCAAGATAATCATTTTCTAGACACCGGCTAATTTCCTCACCCGTGCGGATACCACCTGTGCAAATGATTGGGATGCTGGTTAAAGCTTTGGCCAGCCTTGCATATTTCAGATTATAGATAGGTGTAAAAGGCTTTAGCTTTAACCTCATCCTGCCATAAAGCAAGGCCTTAGGAATGAAGCTCATATTTAGGCTACATTTTCTAAATATGGCATTATGTTTGTGAATTACTCTAAGGGGTATCCCTCCGCGAAAAATATTCAAGGCATTATCCATGGTCCCATAACTAATCTCTATTCCGTCTACTTTTTTAGCATCAAGAAAGCGAATCAGACTGGAAAACTTTCCAGTTGTGAAAGCGGGACTATAATCATCACTTCCACTTATTTTAACTAGCAAGGCAAAGGAAACCCCACATTTTCTTCTAATCGCATCAATAAGCAATTCCAGGAATTTCGTACCGATACCGCTATTATCGTCCAGACCAAACTCATCTTTTCTCTTGTTTTGCGAAGGCAAGATAAACTGATGAATAAGATAACCATGAGCCGCATGCACTTGAACGCCGTCAAAGCCGGCCTGTTGGGCATAAAAGGCTGCCTGAGCAAATCGTTCGATTAGTGCATACACTTGCTTGGTCGAGAGCTCCCGCGGGGAACCCCCAAAATAGGCGGACTTTTCACTTGTTACTCCCCAGACCTCTTCTCCCGTTTCCTTTTCCCTCGTCTGCCTGCCGGTGTGGGCCAACTGCATAAAAATCTTACAATCATACTTGTGCACCTCTTTAGTGACAGGCAAAAAGCAGGCAATCTTTTCCGCTTGGTCAATTCCAGCCTGACCCGGCTGCATGGCCTTACCTTCCGGCGAGATATAGGCAAAGCCTGTAATGATCCCGCCTACTCCTTGAGAGGCCAATTCTTGATATAAATGCTCGTATTCCGGGAGAGGACGTCCTTTTAGATCAGCCCTTCCTTCAAAGGTTGCGGAGCGGATGATCCTGTTCTTCAAGCGGCATGGTCCTAGGTCTGCATATTCAAATAATTTAATCACTATCTATTCCCCCATTCCCACTCATGTTCTGGGATCGGTGTTTCCACGCAAGTCAAGAACCGTCCCCGCTTTCCTCGCTTTCCTTTCCTCACGCAAGTCCAGAACCGTCCCCGCTTTCCTGTTCATGTTCATGCTCTGGGGTCGGTGTGTAAATCAAATAAGAAACCCACAAAAATATATGAGACCAGAAAGAGTAGCATCGCCAGTTCAGTATTGAATAAAGCTATGAGCGTTGCTTGACCGCAGGTACAGGCCCGGAAATTAGCCGCTAAAGAATAGTAGGCTTTCCGTCCTCGGGGATTATTAAAGTAGAGATACGCCGTCCATAGTTCCAAAAATATAGTTAAGCCACCTAAGATAAGAAACATACTGTTCGCGCAGGCTTCAATAAGATTATTATAATACAAGAGCAGGAAAATCCCTGCTGGTAAAAAAGCGGAGATAGCTGCGAGATACCTTGATTTCTCTATCCCCAACTGTACAACTAAGGTTCTTTTGTCTGCGGCCTTATCACCTTCATAGTCTTTGAAATAGGTGTAAAAGGTCATCAGTGCATTCATTACCACCACTAATAGTAGTACTGATAGACGGCTGGAGGTAAAATACGGGCTCCCTGTGGGTCCAGCTGCCAGAAATCCGAAGACGGTACACATGGAAATCATCAATCCAAAGACGATATTCCCAAAAATGCCATGACCCTTAGCATATTCATACAAAACATTTAATACTATTCCCAAGATTACGGGAATTAGCGCAATTGGCTCGAGATATAGATACGTTATCAATAAAGTAATCGCCAGTAGAATACCCGTCAAACTTAGGGCTATTCTATGGTCAAGCTCTCCGGTTACCATCGGACGACGCTTAGCGTTAATCCTATCTTCCTTTAAGCCCAGGTAGTCATTAATAATCTGGTTAATGCCCCAGCTAAGAAAAAGCATTGTCAATATTAAGGCCTTTTTCTCCGTTGTCGGCACCACTTCTACCGTCTGAAACGGGGAGTTAGCGATGTATTCGTAGAAGGCCATCCCGAGCCAGCCCGCAATTCCTGTTACGAATGAGTAGTAAAGCCTCATTGACTTGATATATAGCTTAAGAAATCTCCACATACTTTAACCCTCACCTTCTTCGCTAAGCTCCTGTAGCCTCTTTTTGATATATTCATAATCAAAGGAAGAGCTAATTCTTCTATCTTGATCATCGAGAATGCGATAGTGTCCTGATATAATGTTCTGCTGTACCCTGAACTTATCTATCTCTTTTATATTACTCCACCATCTTTTTCCGCCCAGGGTTTTTTCTTTACCTTCATAATCGGTAAAGGCTAATGTCAGGATAATATCTTGAGGATGCCCACCGAAAGTCAACTCCAGGACTTCACTATTTCTAAAAATCGTGCATAAGACTACAGCTCCTGACCAGCCGAGGGTAGACCTGCCCTTTTCAATCTGCACCATAGTCTTTTTGGATATACCCAATATTTCAGCCATCTTGTCCTGGGTATAATCACTTTCAATACGGATTAATTTTAGTTTCTCATCAACTTTTTTTATAAAATCATTCTTTGTCATATGTAATTACACCCCTTTAGTGTAATTTTACACTAAAGGGGTGCTGTTGTAAATAATACCCCATATCATTCCACTAAATTACTTGGGCATTTGTAATATTGCCTTAAATAAATCTCCATCTATTTCGATATGGAAACTTCCTCTTTGAACCTCGATGAGGCTTTTAGCAATCGATAATCCTAACCCATTGCCCTGGCTAGTTCTCGCTTCATCTCCTCTTTTAAAGCGCTCCATAAGCTCATCGGAAGAAATATTTAGTTCATAAGCAGAAATGTTTTTGATTACTAGCTTTACCTCTTGCCCTAAATCCTCAATATCTATATATACCCGCGAACCTTCAAGAGCATATTTGAAGATATTCGATAACAAATTCTCAAGCGCCCGCCACAATAATTTCCCATCAGCTTTAATATATACTTTATCACTAGGATAATTGATCTTGAAGTCCAGTTTTAGCTCTTTAATTTTATCATTAAGTTCTCCTAGACCCTGCGTAATTAGAGAAACAATGTCTATCTCCTCATAGTTTACCGGGATACTGCCACTAGAAGCCTTAGCTGCTTCAAACAAATCCTCAGTTAGTGTTTTCAATCTCTGAGACTTCTGGTCAATTACCTCTAAATATTCTTCTACCTTTGCTTGCTCCTTTTCATGCTTTAATAGATCAACATAGGTAATAATTGAAGTTAAAGGTGTTCTGATATCGTGGGATACATTCGTAATCAATTCGGTTTTTAAGCGTTCACTTTTGACCTCATTTGCAACTGCTTTATTTAAACCGTCAGTTATGCCATTAATATCAGAGGCCAGTTGGGCGAACTCGCCCTTACCAACTATATCTATTTTATAATTAAGCTCTCCTTCCTTCACCTTCGTTACCCCTTCTTTGATGGCCTTGAATTCTTTGACCTTCTTAAAAGCAAGCCATACAGCAAACCCTATCGTTAGGGGGAAGATGAAAAAGGTCAAAGCTACAATCATTGGGTACCCTATGACGATTAAAGCGACTTTTATACCTATACTGCCGCTGTCATAGATATCCTTGATTAATTTAAAGAGTTTATAAAATATTGCAAATGTCAAAGAATGCTTGATAAGTGATCCGTTCTTAATACGCTTTACTAGGGAGAGGACGAAAATTAAGCCGATCGTCCCTATTAAAAGGGTGATTGGAAAAATCGCTTGACTTATCTTATTCTCGAACACGATGAAATTCATAGACCCAAACCATAGACCAATTAGCGAAAGACATATTACTATGTTGATATCAGTATAAAGACTATCGACAAAATTTAGATGAACGTCTTTATCTCCAAAGAACTTCCTGCCGATAATCACTAGTAAATAAATAAAAGCCACTACCAACCCTAAGGTAAAACCTATTATTTGATTCATACAATATGTAATAAAGGCCTTTTCACTGTTCCAGGCCCCGATGCGGGACTCCAAGAACTGAGGAGTAAAGGCAACATATACTGCTTTGTCTTGCTGTCCTGAATTGGAAATACTCGATTCGAGCCAATAAAAGAAGTTGTTTTCTTTTATATCCTCAGGAAATACTGTTGCTTCTGCTTTATCAAATATTAAGTAGGAGGGATGTCCCTTAAAAAACTCTTTGTCTGGATTAGTACTATTGGTGAATATATTTTCACCATCACTTCCGTAATAGATTATTCCGTTGTATTCATCCAGTCTCCGCAAGTCAGAATTATACTGTTTTAAGTCTTCTGAAATTAAATTGCCCTTGATCTGTTCAATTTCATCGGCATAGAGCTCTTCGAACCTCTCATAACCCTGCTCCTCGGACAATGTAGTGTTATAGTCTCTATTATATCTCCAATCTCTATAGAGGCTGTCTTTTTTACTCGCAATCTCTTCTTGTGTGATAGTACCTCCCTCTAGAATATGCTCTTCACTTTTATACTCTTCTATTAAGTTTGATAAGCTTTGAATGACTTGATTACTGGCGTTCTCATAGTCAGAGCTATGATAATAGTCCTTTTCAAAAACAATCTCAAAGTCACCGCGATGGAATCCTGCTATATCTAAAAATACTGTAATTGCACAAGTAAAGCACAGAATTGTAATTATGAAAACAATTAGCTTTGTAATGATTGAATGGCTAAAGCTTTTCGACTTTATATCCAATTCCCCACACCACCTTCAAGTATTTCGGTTCTTTAGGATTTATCTCTATTTTTTCTCTTATTTTTCTGATATGAACTGCTACAGTATTTTCAGGATTAAAGGCAGCTTCTTCCCATACCCTTTCGTAGATTTCATCTATGGAGAATACTCTGCCCGCATTTGCAGTCAAAAGCTTTAATATCTTGTATTGTACCGGCGTCACTTTAACCTCTTCACCATCAACAGTGATATTTTTGCTCTCATCATCTACCTCAAGTCCACCTGACTTAAACACATTGCTCTTTGTCTCCAGACTTCCCAAGGTCGTGTATCTTCGCAACTGGGACTTAACCCTGGCGATTAACTCCAAGGGATTAAAGGGCTTCGTTAAATAATCATCTGCCCCCATATTCAAGCCCATAATCTTATCGGTATCCTCAGCCTTTGCCGAGAGCATTATTACAGGGATATTATTTTCCTCTCTTAGCTTCATGGTAGCTCGTAACCCGTCCATTTTAGGCATCATAATATCCATAATGATTAGATGTATTTCATTTGTTTCGACAATTTCCAGGGCTTCTAGGCCATTGAAAGCCTTATGTATCTTGTACCCTTCGTTCGTTAAATAAATAGCTATTGCCTCTACTATTTCCTTATCGTCATCACAGACAAGTATATTCATTTAGGGACTACCCCCCAATTTTATTTTATACAAATTATATCACACCCCTCTCTAAGCTACTTTAAGGTAATGATATCAACTAAATCTTAAGATATACTCCACATAATTCTTATAAATTTCTTAATTTTGCCTGCAAAAAAACCCCAGAGTAGATTCTCTGGAGCTGCGGGACTGCTTCATCTAATCCATATATTCCCTATCTTTTTAGTATTTTGCATTTTGTCTTCGATACAATTATGATATAATATCGATATAATTCAAGCTGAGGTGATATATATGTATAAAATAATACCCAGTGCTGACTTGAGAAATAAATATACTCAAATTTCCGAGTATGCTAAGCAAAAACATGAGCCAGTTGTGTTAACGAAAAATGGTGAAGGTGATTTAATAGTAATGAGTCTTGAACTTTTTCAAGAAAAAGAAATTGAATTAGATCTATATAAAAGACTTGCAGAAAATAAAATGGATATTGCAAAAGGCCATTTCCTGTCTGGATCTGATTTCTCTAAACAATTACAGAAGTATATAAAGCATGATAAAACTACACAGGTTCATGAACTAGAAGATACTTACCTAAAAAAAGAGGATTCGTCTCATGTATGATGTTATTATTCCTTCAAAAGTAAGTCTTGAAATGATTACTGAACTTGATTTTTGGTCAGAGAAGAACGTGGCTTTTGCTGAAAGAGTTTCTGTAGAACTAGAATTCCATCTTACTAAAACCTTAAAACTTAACCCCGGTTATGGCGCACTAAAAGCTAAAAAAGCTAATCTTTATTACTACTTAATAGAAAAACAGTTTAAACTTGTTTTTGACATCGATGAGCATAACAAGCAAGTAGTCGTCCATTACTTTTTCAATACTCGCAAAGCAATCTCTGAATACATTTGACCCCACAGTGCTACTATTAGCACTATTTTCTTTTTTTATGGGACATGAGTTTTGATTGACATATTTGCTGAAACTAACATATAATCAAATTGAAAGAAGTTATTTGGTCTAATGTTTATTCATTAGACATTGGGTTGGGAAACCAATCTTTTCTTTGCGGAAAAGGACCTCATCTTATTGGGGTCTTTTTTCTTTTGTCATAACCGACCATTAGAGGAATTAGAGGAAAATATGTCGTCTAACTAAGCTATTTCCGGTATTCCAGATAACTATATAATCCCTCTTCATTTTTCAATTCCAGCTTATGCATAAATTGACCATCAATGATAGGTACGCTTTCTTTAAGCAGTATTTCCATGTTATCAGCTTTCCTCACAAACAAGACAACTTCCCAAGGGTAATTATTGTTAATACCGGTAACCGAACCACTGATGAGTATCTGTGGCTCGGTTATTTTAACATATCCTTTAGTCGGGCTGGTAAGTTGATAGCGAGGATCGACCACTAACCCCTTAGCCCCAAGTTTCACTGCAACCTAATCCAAAGCCGCCTCAATATAACTGCCCGAGCTGTAAGACGAATGGACTTGGTTGGACGTATCCATGATTTCCAACCGAGGCATGGCATAAATACCATCATCAAATAGGAGTCCTTTATCTACTCGCAAAGAAAAGAATTTAGGATACCGCCATCCTAATCAATTTAAGTTGCCACATTCCATTTTTATACGTAGCTTCGTATGTTGGAAAAACTGCTCCTAAATTACCAAACCAGGACACTCCTGTAATTGTAGCTTTTCTATCATAATATTCTTCTACTTCAACCCATAGCAAAGCTCCCTCTATCGTCCTTGTTAAGCCCTTATCATTCTTCTCAAATTTAGTGTTATCATCCCTTATATCTTCAAAATCATATACATTCACAGATATACTGGTAAAAGCCTTCATTACTTCTTCTTTGGCGAGATCACTCAACTCTTCCAAGGTATCTAGCTTTATTGCGATAAAGGTGTGCCCTCCATTTTCCTCTTCAAAGGCCGCTTTCATTACCTCAATATATAAATCCATTCTTTGTCTTTCTTCAGACCCAATCTCTAAAGTGGCATCTGTTCCATCCTTACCGTTTGGTACACTGGCTTGAGAAGTACAACCACTCATCGAGGCAACAATTAACAATGAAAATATTATCGCAAGCCATTTCTTCATATGGCTACCTCCTAATAAATTTCTTTTTCAAAAATTTTCCCATTAATATACTGAACTTGGATTACGAGACGTGAAATATTCTGTGAGCCTGCATCATAATCTAAGAAATATGTTTTTGAATCATTTTGAACATCTTGTACTTCTATAGGCTTATCAGCAATAAGATTGTCGCCGTCATAGAACTTCACCTTTATAGAGTCAAAGTTATTACCACTGGGACTGGGATAACGTTCATATATTGAAAAGTTGTACTTACTATTATTGATGTTAACATGACCTTGAATAGGTTCATATTTTGTGTGAGATAAGTAGTCAAGATGCAAATAGGAAACCTCACCGCTTTTTGTGATATCTTTAGCCTTCATGCTCACGTAGTGTTCGATGGGTTGTTCCGCGGCTTTGTTGATTTCCTTAATTTCCCTAACTGCTTGCTCAGCAGTCGCTCTCCCCTCGGTTTTATGCACTCCAATTTCCCAGTAAGGCTCTACGTTTATCTCTACAGGCAGTTCTACTTCAAAGAAGCCTGCACCTTTACTTTCCGCGGGAATGGCTATAAATTCCTCTGCTTGGGATTCTCGATAGTGAAAGACTACCTCGGCACCCTGCTGGAAATCCTTTATCTGCCAGTTTAGTACCGCTATTCCCTGCTCGTTGTCGACCTTGGTTTTATCATGATTTACCTGTACTGGTGTAATCCAACTTTGCTCCCTCGTAAACCGGTCTAAGTTGCTATTCACATTACTGGATATGGAATTGAGACTTGACTGAAGGTTACTATAATTGTGGCTAATGTTTTGCATTCGGTTCTCCAAATCCCCCATCCTCATAAGTAGGATAATGTTTAAAACCAAAATGATGAGTACTGTTAAAGATAAAAATCTATTAGTCTGCAAGTAATCTCCCCCTATATCATTTAATCATTATTTTTTAATTAGTAATACTTACTCCGTATTCGCTGAGATAGCTTTTTCACTTTATTATCCTTATGAGGTCATCATTATCCTGTTCTTCTATCAATTCAACACTTTCACCTGTTACTTTATATTTCCAATAACTAAGCGGCTGAATTCCGTTAATTGTAATGTCCCAGTTTTTCGTCAAGGTAATACTATACTCACCTTCACCAACAGATAGGCACTCCGTTTCCAGCAGACATCTTATCTTCATCCCCGGTGGCTTCCCCCCGGCATTAACCAAGATCTCCCTAGTACCATCCCAATCGGGGAATTCCTGCCTAAGCATAGTCACAAGATTAATCGCCTTTCTAGCTCCCTTGTCTTCTCTGTTCTTATTCTCATAGGGCGTAACCGGCGTACCTTCTCTATCTATCTCGGCAAGATATTCTTGGCCCTTGACCATCTGCATTTCCCACAATTCCTGACTGGTTAATTCATCACCATTTAGGACAATTTCAGCGAGAGTATGCGGGAACATGTCCCTGATCGATTCTGCCCACATTCCTCCGTCCATGGCCTGCTTATATTCAAGCACCTCATATTCACCGTTCGAAGTCTTTCTTAATTGCATTCGGGCTGGTTCTCCTCCACCGCCGGAAATATTGGTAAAAGCATTATTCTCAAAACCAAACCAGCGAAAACTAACTAGCATATAGACATTGATTATCCCGTCTTTTTCTTCCGTGCTATAAATTTTATGTGCTTCTATCGCCTTTTCTCCCATCCTATAGGACCTTCTGTTAATGGAAAGGATACTGTTAGCTATAACATCTTCCATATTCTTGGGATTCGTAGAAGCAGGTAAAATAAGCTTGGGCTTACCCTGCGTTTCTTTAAATAATTCGTAGTCGGCATCAACTATATGTAATTCAGCATCTTTCATCACCACACTGTAATACTTGTAAAACCATTCTCTTCCGTTATTAATTCCGATACCCTTTTCTTCATCGTTAATACCCATGATTTTGGCACAAGCCGAGGCCATAATGTACTGCTTCAAGCCATTCTCATTGCCTTCGGAAAAGTTTTCAAACATATATATTAGGGCAGGATTGCCCAACGCTGCAAGCCTAGCAAAGGCTTCACTGTCCTTGATATAGTCATAAGGATTCGACGAAGCCAAAGGACCTTTTTCAATTATCTCTTGCAAAAGTTGGTCCACCTCGTTTTTCACATTCTTCACAGCATCGCTATCAACAATGTACTCATTTGTGTTATCATGTGTAACATCTACCCCTACCTCATTTGGTGGATCTGTAAGTAATATTACTATAAACGTCAGCACAAGGATACTAACTATACCGAGGGCTACAAGCAATTTTTTTCTATCATTCATTAATACTATCACACCACCTTCGCTAAATATTAAACTCCATTATTAGTCTCGCTTTATCTTCTTTATCTTCTTAACAAAAGGTGTCATTAATTATATGACGTAAAATCACCTAAATAGTTCCTTATGACAAAAAGCCACTAGGGCTGATAAGGAAGTCTTATTTAGCAAAGAATATATTCCTAATGAGAATTACAAGGAGGTACTAGCGTGAAAACATTCTCTGCAAGCCACGAAAGCACTTGAGTGCAAAAAAAGGCAAAGCAAACAAGCCCTAACGGAAGC
>PHAD01000189.1 GCA_002841595.1 Firmicutes bacterium HGW-Firmicutes-12 | reverse complement strand
AAGAAACGATCTCCATGGACGTGCTCTATGGTTACAAAACCATGTATCAGGAGCTGGCTGTTCGTATCTTAGGTTAAGATTATGGTATATGTAGATTCTACTTACTACACCAACAATTACGGGGGAAAACTGGTAAAGTCTGATGATTTTATCCGGCTTTCCTCCATGGCTACGGCCTACATTAACCAGATAACCATGGGCAGAATCACAGACGATGTCATAGATCCCGTTAAAATGGCCACTTGTGCAGTAATGGATGAGCTATTCAAACAAGAAAAGGGGCCAGAGATTGCCAGTGAATCAGCTGGGAAAGAATCAAGGTCATATGTGGCTTCGGGGAAGTCAAATGAACAAAAACTCAATGAAGCGGCTCGAGTATGGTTGGCGAGTACCGGGTTATTGTATCGAGGTCTGGAATGATTACCAATGCTGATATGACAATCTATAACAAATATTATGACCGCGTATTGGAGAAAGATGTTTATTGTCGGGCGTATCTTTATGACATCAACTGGCAAGGATCAAGGGCCGTTACGGTAAGTGATAAAGGTTTGCTGACAGCAGATATTACAGAGGTTCTGATTGACCGGGACGTAACTACAGATAAGACTTACCTGAAACCTAAGGCATGGGCAAGATCTAATCAGAAGGATCAATATTTTACACTAAATGCCGGTGACATTATTGTCAAAGGGATTGTCGACTTTGATCTGACAGGGGTTAAGCCAAACAATCTGGAGGGCCTAAAAAATACCTACGATGATGCATTTACCATCATTTCCGTTGTTGATCTGACAGATGCATCACTTCCACACTGGGAGATTGGAGCGAAATAATGAGTATGAAAGTTAAGATCAATATTGATTCTGCACAAAAGATTCTATTGAAAAGGGGCCTTAACCAAGGGGGGGCGGTGCAGAGGAAATTTACCCACGAGGTAAGGGACAAGGCTGATAAATACGTACCATACAGGACAGACACTTTAAAAAATACAGCCATTGAAAAAGTAGACAAAATTGAATATATCCAACCGTATGCCCAATATTTATGGTATGGAAAAAAAATGGCAGGGAATCCTCTGAAAGTAACAGATACAGATTTGAATTTTTACGGTGCCCCGATGCGTGGGCGTTTTTGGGTTTTAAGGATGTGGGCAGACCGAGGCAATGATATTGTGAAGACTATGGAAAAATTCGTCGGAGGTAAGCCAGAATGACGATCATTAAATACATTCGAGATTTTATCAAGACCTGTCCATACCTCGACGAGTATCACCGGGGCATTGGTGTTGATTATCTCAAAGAAGACGCCACGGCCTACATGATTGAAAGTGTCCCGGTTGATCCAATCTTCAAGAAATACACAGATGGTGGATCCGTGCGACAGTTTGCTTTTAACTTTTGCAGTCGCGAGCCTTATGGCTCTGATGTCTTAGAAAATCTCGACAACATCGGGTTCTTTGAGCACTTTTCAGAATGGTTAGAGATCTGGACGGATTCCGGTGATTTGCCAACCATGAATGAAAACCAGATCCCGGTATCAATCCAGGCGACCACTCCGGGATATATGTTCAATAACGAATTGGACAAAGCACAGTACATCATACAGTGCAATTTTAAATATAAGCAGGAGGCTTAAAACATGAGTGAAATATTAGTAAAAAGAAGTGACAAGCTTGCATTTTATGGAGTGCCGGCCGAAGGAGTTGGAACTATTGCCTATCATCGGATGAGAAGCTTTACGGATTCCAGCACTAGCAAAAATGCTAAAGAATACAATCGGCAATATATGGATGAGGATTTCGAGCGAACCGATTTAATTGGGTTTAGCCCGTCAATGGCTTATGGATTCGATCAATACACCGATAACCCCGTGCACGATGATATCGTGGCTTTGACTGACAGTGAAACGCTGGGAACGGCCGCTATTCGCTCAATCATCATAGTGGATTTAACGGACTTTACTACAGTTGAAGAGATTACCACATACGCAGCGAGAAAGCGTGATTTTACAGTTATCCCTGACAGCGAGGGAGATTCTACGGATGCTTACACCTATAGCGGCACATTGAAATCGAATGGTGCTATGGCAAAAGGCACTGTTGTCTTGGATGCTGATAAAAAAATCGCAACATTTACCGCTGCAGCCTAAGGAGGATTAACTAATGATAGAAATTAATGGTGTTGAGCTTGAATTAGATTTAATGGATGCAGATGTGGCCGATTCCTTCCAGGACGCGATAAACGAATTAAGTATTAAAGCAGAAAAAACGGATCGGCTTGGCGATGCGATCAGACAGCAATGTGTGATTGTAAATGATTTCTTTGACAAGGTGTTTGGAGAAGGCGCGGCGGATGCAGTTTTTCAAGGTAAAATGAACCTAAAAAACTCACTCGCGGCATTTGAAAAAGTAATTAATGAAATACCGAATGCACAAGAGAGCATTCACGAGCTTACGTCAAAATATGCAAAAAAAACAGCAAAACCAATGGATCATTTGCCCAAAACAAAGCCGGTCACTAGTAAGAAGTTTGTTCTGGCAAAATGAATCTACTGACAAAGGCGCTACCACAAACAGTGGCGGTTGATGGGATTGATTATCCAGTCGATACTGATTTTCGGTTGATGGTAGAATTTGAAATTATCACAAATGGACCTGGGACAATGGAAGACAAAGGCGAAATGATAATGCCGCTTGTTGACCGTTTTTTTTGTGGCTACATTGGTTTTGATGTCAATCATGCCATTGAGCGATTCATGTGGTTTTACCGATGTGATGATCAACCCCAAAAATCCTACGAGAACAATGATGAAAAGGATAAAGCGCCAAGGCCTGTTTATTCATTCGATATTGATGCCCCGTTGATTTACGCGGCATTTATGGACCAATATAGCATTGATTTGGTGTGCATTAAATATTTGCATTGGTGGGCGTTCCGGTCGCTATTATCAGCATTGCGAGATGACCATGAGTTTAAAAAAATCGTGGGGTATCGGACGATGAAGATCACGAAAGATATGTCGCCGGAACAAAAGAAAGCTTATCGGGAATTAAAACGGATACACCGACTACCCGATTATCGGTCAGAAGAAGAAAAGGAAAGCGAATTTGCCAACAGCCTGGACGCTTTGTTTTAGGAGGGGATGGATATTGAAA
>PHAD01000188.1 GCA_002841595.1 Firmicutes bacterium HGW-Firmicutes-12 | reverse complement strand
ACAGGAGTTGGCTGAATTAGTTATGCCGGATACAAAGTTTTCTGTGCAGTTTACCGCTGTCCCCGCTTCAGCGAGAGGAATGGAGAAGATCGAGTTTCTGATTTCCCCTAATCCTGGTGAACCGCTTCTTCCTGTGACTAAAATAGCATCCGGTGGGGAGCTTTCCAGAATAATATTAGCAATAAAAACTATTATTGCAGATAAGGATGAAATAGGCACTCTTATCTTTGATGAAATAGATTCGGGTATAGGCGGAAAGACTGCACAAAGACTTGCAGAAAAACTTGAAAAGATAAGCAAGAGCCAACAGGTAATTTGTGTTACTCACTCACCATTGATCGCAGCATTAGCGGATAGTCATCTTCTTTTGGAAAAGATTGTTGAAGCCCAAAGAACTATTACAAAGCTTCATCACTTAGATGAAAATGAACGAGTTGATGAATTAGTTAGAATGCTTGGTGGAGAGACTACAACCGAGGACTTACGAAATCATGCTTTACAAATACTAAAAAGAGCAACCTAAGACATTTAGTAAAAGGTCCTGATAATTTCAGGATCTTTTTTAGTGAACTCATTTTTATAAAGAAATAATAAAATTTTAAAAATGGTGTTTTTAAACTCCATCTCCAATAATAAATACAGTATGATCAACATAAATGTAGTTGTTTCAGGTTAATTTATTAGTAGTAAGTTTTTAAAAAAATATAGCAGGTGAGGTTGGGTTTGCCGGGACCAAGGAGGATATCTAATGTGCTTAATAAACGGCAGATCCTAGGTTTGGTTTTATCTTTTCTTGTACTATTAGCATTGCTTTCACCTCAAGCAAAAAGTTATTATTATTTGCCGGTAGAACAGCGTATATCTGTAGGAGAACCTATTGAGATATTATTAAACCTACCGCCATCAGTTTTGAATAGTATCAATATATATGTTAAAGAAGGAGAAAACCTAATAGCTTGGGATGAGAATACACAATCATCCTCCCTTTTAAAGGAACCGGGTAAATTCCAGTTACAGCTTAAACTATTTGATTTTATTCCTTTAAAACAGATAAGTATTGATGTTCAGCCTGATATTCACATAATACCAGGAGGACATTCGATTGGAGTATTGTTAAGGACAGAAGGAGTAATGGTTGTAGGTTTTTCACCTATATTAGATGAGAATGATGAACCCAGCTTTCCGGCAAAGGATGGAGGTATTGCCGTAGGAGACGTAATCGTTGAGGTTAATAATAAAAAGATAACGACAGATGACCAGGTAAAAGACATAATCAATTCTTGGCAGCCTGAAGACGTGAGTATCGCTTTTACAATTGAAAGAAATAATATTCTTCAACAAAAAGTTGTATATCCAAAATATTGCAAAGATACAAGCTCATATAGAATAGGACTGTTTATTCGAGATAATGCCGGGGGGGTAGGCACACTGACCTTTTATGATCCTTTAACAAAGAAATTTGGGGCATTGGGACATGTAATAACAGATAGTGAATCTAATCAAGTCATTAAAATTCTACAGGGTAAAATCATGACAGCAGCAGTAGAAAATATACAAAAAGCAAAAAGGGGTTTACCTGGGGAAAAGGTGGGTGTATTCTTAGATAATAATGAATTGGGAAGTATTGAGAAGAATGATACGTGTGGTATCTATGGGCAAGCACACAAAGACATAATTAATACACTATACCCAAAAGGATTGCCTATAGCATATGCTAATCAAATAAGTACAGGAAAAGCAGAGATATTAACTGTAATAAAAGGCGAGAAAATTAACAAATATAAGATAGAAATTGAAAAAATAATGAATGGCAGACAAGATAATAAAAATATGATTATACGTATAGATGATGAAGAGCTTATTGCTAGTACAGGTGGAATAATACAGGGCATGAGTGGAAGTCCAATAATACAAAATGGGAAAATAATTGGTGCAGTTACTCATGTTTTTGTTAATGATCCGCAAAGAGGGTATGCAGTATTCATCGAAAACATGCTATTTGAAGCTGGTATATTACAAAAAGAAAGAACCTTGGGAGCTACAAGCTCAAGGTTCTTTCTTTAAGCATTTTTGTCGATAAATAAAGTAAAAGAATAAATTATTTCAGCATTTGGTGAAAAATTACTTAATTCAAGGTTAGACTGTGAAAAAAATCGGAAAATTTATGGAAAACTTAGGCAGGAAAAATAAGCCAATGCTCGAAATTGTAATTTAGGATAAAAAATAGGAGGATAAGTATATGTATAACTCAATAAAAGTATTAATTGCCGATGATAATCGAGATTTTGTAGAGATTCTGCATGAATACTTTGAAAGTCAAGAGGATATGACAGTGATTGGTACAGCGTATAACGGTCACGAAACACTGGAAATGATTGAAACAAAGGTACCGGATATCGTGCTACTTGATATCATTATGCCGCATTTGGATGGAATTGGTGTCTTGGAGAAATTAGGTCAGATGGATATTGAGAGGCCTAAGATTATTATGCTAACTGCCTTTGGTCAAGAAAGTATAACGCAAAGGGCAGTTGAATTGGGAGCTAATTATTTCGTTTTAAAACCCTTTGATTTGGAAACGTTGGGGAATAGAGTTCGCCAACTTCTAACGAGTACAAGTCCTAAAATTAATCACTCTAATGCTCCCGTGTACAACCCTCCTACACGAACTAGAAGTATGGATATTGAAGTTACGAACCTAATTCATCAAATGGGTGTACCGGCTCATATCAAAGGGTATCAGTATTTGCGAGATGCTATTCTTCTCGTAATAAGTGAGGTCAATCTCTTAGGTGCAGTTACAAAAGAATTATATCCAATGATAGCAGAAAAATATCAGACAACTCCGAGCCGGGTTGAAAGAGCTATTCGGCATGCTATCGAATTGGCCTGGGATCGCGGAAATGTTGAGATGATGAATAAGTTTTTCGGCTACACCATTAATATTCAACGAGGAAAGCCCACCAATTCTGAGTTTATTGCGATGGTATCGGATAAACTCAGAATTGGCACGAAGGTGAGTTAGAGAAAGAATTGCGGGTTTTGGAAAAACACTAATTACCTCTATTTATCGCTTGAAGAGCTGATAAATAGAGGTAATTACTTTTGGCGGTGGTGTCAGAAAAAGTTATAATTGATCATCTGATTAATAAAATATAAGATATACTAATTAATGAAAAATTAAAAAAATTATCAAGGTATAGGTGAAAGCTTATGAATGAA
>PHAD01000025.1 GCA_002841595.1 Firmicutes bacterium HGW-Firmicutes-12 | reverse complement strand
TGCTGTTATTATGGATTGATTGTGCCAAAACCTCTTTGCCGGTGCCTGTTTCTCCATAAATTACGATCGACTCATCTGTTTTGGAAATTTTTTTGGCAGTCGCCATAAGCTTCTGAAAGCTGGGATTTCGTGATGTGTATTGATGAAAGTGATGCCTTGCAGTAAAACCTTTGTTCGTCAGGTTTTCCCTGATATGCCTGTCTACCTTTTGTATGTAGTTGACATCGTCGATAAAAAAGAGCATATTCACCAATTTCTCATTATGAAGAATTGGTATCGCACTAAAAACGTACTCTTTGCCGTTTAAAATAGCCAGAATATTAATCTCCGTTTCTTTGATGTCGAAAATTCGATCTAGTTCATTGTTGGCAAACAAATCAATAATGTTACTGCCAACCACTCGTTGCCCGTCAATTTGAAAAATTGTTTCGGCAACAGGGTTGCAAACGGAAATGGTTCCGTGCGCATCCGTGAAAACAATTCCCCGGTTCGCGTAATTGATGACGCTGGAAATTTGCTTGTAGTTTTTCATTTTATTATGTATAGATACAGCAAGGTCAGATGCAATTTGAAGATAATCTCTAATTGACTCCTGCGATAAAATAAAGGTATGCACCAATCCATGTTTTTCTGCCAGCGAGCAAGCGAGTCCGCTTCCAATGATCGACTTGCGACCTGCGCTTTTGTGCTTCAGGATGATCTGTTCAAGATTTTTAAGTTCATTGTAAGAGTCCTGGATCGGATTCACGGAGATGATGTTGCGAATTCGGTTTAACTTGGAATAGTCATTTTCATATATGATGATAACCGGTTTTTCATCATACTGAATAGCATTGCTAAGGGCCACAAGAATATCATAACTGCTTATCTCAATGCTAATAACGGGTTTGCTTGTCTTTTCCGTTATGCTTTTAGCCCGATAGCCGCTTGAAAGGAAAACGTCGACATTATCCAGTGATGGGGCCAAAATGACTTCTTCATTCAATGGCAATTCATGCAAGATAAAATCTACTGGCAGTTCCATTTGTTGTACTTGCTCCATGATAACCTTGCTCATCATTCCAACACTAAGGACGCACACTATAGGCCGCATCTGGGTTCCTCCTCAACACATAATTGCATCGAATAATTAGCACTATGAAACACATGTTAACAGTAATGATTAACGTATTGTAACATGACAGGCATAAAATAAAAAGCTTTTTATACCTAATGGTGATATTTTTTGTAACCCAATTCATGGCACGGAATTTGCATATATATGTTAAGTGATATAATAAATCAAACTAGGAGGTAAAATATGTCGAATGTACAGAAGTTAAAAGCTTTAATTGCTCAACCAGAAATTATTATAGCCGGTGGCGTGTACGACGGTTTGTCTGCAATGCTAGTCCAAGAGGCTGGTTTAAGTTGTGCCTACATGACAGGATTCGGGACAGCGGCTTCCATTCTTGGAGCGCCGGATTATGGTTTGCTGACAATGACAGAAATGGTGAATCACACTAAAAATCTGAGCAACTGTCTTTCAATTCCTATGATTGCCGACGCCGATACTGGTTACGGGAACCCACTTAATGTGCGAAGAACCGTTATGGAGTATGAAGGTGCGGGTGCCGCAGCTATACAGCTGGAAGACCAAGCATTTCCCAAGAGATGCGGACACATGGAAGGTAAAGTTGTGATTCCTATGTTGGAACACTGTAAAAAAATAGAAATGGCTGCCAAGACAAGAAAAGAAGCTCTTATAATTGCGAGAACCGATGCCCGTGCCCCTCTTGGTCTGGATGAGGCAATAAAGAGGGCGAAAGCATACGTCGAAGCTGGCGCTGATATTATTTTCGTAGACGCGCCTCAGTCAACGGATGAACTGAAGACTATAGCCCAAAACATCAAAGCACCTTTGATGGTCAATATGACCGAGGGCGGGAAGACCCCAATACTTACTGGGGAACAATTGCAGGAGATTGGTTTCAAAATCGCTATTTATCCTTGTATCACTGTCTTTGCCGCGGCAAAAGCAATGAAGGAGGTTCTTGCCGATCTTAAACGGGAAGGTACTTCTGTAAATATATTAGATAAGCTTGATAACTTCCATGACTTTAATAAATCGGTGGGATTGCCGTTTTATCATTCGTTAGAAAGCAAATACGTCCATTCAGACGCGTGATATACGTTGACAGTTTTGGTAAATTAATATTCATGGCATAGGAATGAAAAAGCAAGCTGGATGCAACGTTAATTAACACTCATGAAATAATAATGAATAAAATATGAAGCGATATTGAAACACAGTGAAAAGTGAAGTAAAAATGTAGAAAAAGAACTAAAGAAAGACAATATCTACAAAAATCTATTGACTTATTTACAGAACGTCTTATATGACCATTTTGACAGACATTACAAAAGTTTGGTAGAGTAGTATTTCTATTTTTCAACAGAAATAGACGGCACTTTTTAAATATGGCACGATATTTGCTAATAATAAGGGCATAAGCAAATGAGACCTAAAACACAATTTCTAATTTAGGAGGAATAACATGGAAATCAAGAAGACTCTTTCACAGCAAGTAGCAGAAATTGGTGCAGAACTTAAATATGAAGATCTGCCCCAAGAAGTTATCGACAATTCAAAGAAGTTTATTCTGGACCTGATTGGTAACCTGCTCGCTTCGAAGCATGTCGAATCCACCCAGATCATGGCCGATACTGTTATGGCTATGGGTGGCAAGGAAATCTGCACAGTAGTAGGTTTCAAGCACAAGACCTCTCCCATGCTGGCAGCCCTGGCAAACGGCACCATGGGTCATGCATTCGATATGGATGATGACCATCGTGAAGGCACTCAGCATTCTTCAGTTGTAGTTCTGCCTGCGGTTTTGGCTTATGCAGAAGCTAATAAGAAGAGCGGTAAGGATGTACTACTGGGCTTCGTATATGGTTCTGAAATTACCATCCGTCTGGGCGAAGCTTTTGAAGGTCAGACTTATTATCAGGGTTTTCATCCCACTGGCACCTGCGGTGTCTTCGGTGCAGCTGGCGGCGTTGCAAAGGTGATGGGACTGAATGCACAGGAAATTGCTTACGCTCTGGGTATTGCTATAAGTAGTTCTGCTGGTACACTGGAATGGAAGGCACAAGGAACTTGGACCAAGAGATTGCAGGCAGGGCATCCCGCTATGTGCGGCGTTATGTCTGCAGAACTGGCCTCCAGAGGATATACTGGACCTACCTCCGTTTGGGATGGTCAGGATGGCTTCCTGAGAGCTTATTCATACAAGGATATCTGGAATGAAAATAAGGTAGTTGACGGTTTTGGCAAGAAGTGGGAAATGGCAGATACATCTATCAAGGTTCATGCTTGTTGCCGTTTCTCTGCTCCTTTGGCCGATTGTGCTATCGATCTTTATAACCGAGGTATAGATTATAAGCAGGTTGAAAAGATTCATGCAAAGGTTAACAAGTATTCCATCAAGGTTCTGACTATTCCTGAAGAAACTAAGACTAATCCTAAGACTGTTGTAGATGCACAGTTCAGCCTGCCCTTCGCAATTGCTTGCGGTATGGTTAAGGGTCATGAAACCATCGCTGATTTTACCAATGAAACCATCCGTGATCCCGAAGTTTTGGCTCTGGCTAAGAAGGTTACCTGGGAACTGGATCCCGAAGCAGAAAAGGTTTATCCTAAGTATTATCCTTGCACCTTAGAAGTTACTATGAAGGATGGAACTTTGGTTACCTCTCATGTTGACTATCCAAAGGGCGACCCCGAAAATCCTGTTACTTGGGACGAAGCTGTTGAAAAGTTTCGCTTCATGTCTGGTCATCACATTGGCTGCATAGAACAGGATCGTATCATTGAATTGGTTTCTGATCTTGAAAACCTCGAAACCGTTGATGAACTGATGGCTATATTGATATAAGTTAAACTCTTATAAAGTGTTATCTTAGTTAAAAAAATGGATGTTAATAAAATGAGAGGAGATAATATTGGGATATTGGAAGTGCACATTCTTTTAAATATTCTTTATGCTTAACTGGAGCGAAAAACGGTGAAAAAGAGGAAATTAAGCTCAGAGAAGTAATAGTAATTAGAAATATATTAGTAAAGACAATTTAAATGTACTTAATTAAGATATTATTTACCATAAACTTTAATGGTAAATGAAGTTAAGATAAGAAGGGGAGGTTAAAAATGTTAAAGAAAAACAAATTATTTATGTTATTACTCATGGTTTTAATAATGGGTACCTTAGTTGCTTGTGGATCTAATACTGAAACAGGTTCTGCTTCAGATGAAGAATCAGGTAACAAAGAGACGATTTACTTAAGTTATGGAGCAGGAACCGTAGGCTCAGCAGTAAATTCTGTTGTTTTAGCACATACGAAAATTTTTAGTGATAACGTACCGAACCTGCAGGTGTCAGCACAGGCATCTGGTGGTGGTGTAGATAACCTGAAGTTTACGGAAGATAATACGTTTCAGATAAGTACTGCTGCAAACATTTCTATATATCAAGCCATGAATGGTGTAGGTGATTTTGAAAGTGGAGCTCTTAAGAATATTCGTGGTTTAATACCAGTTTACCCTTCGTATGTACAGATTGTCGTTCCTAGCAAAAGTGATATCTATACTATCGAAGATATGAGAGGCAAGAAAATAAGTGTTGGGAATAAGGGTAGCGGAGCAGAGGTTATATGCCAAAGCTTCTTTAATGGAGCGGGCATGAGTTATGAAGATTTTAAACCCTATTACTTGGCTCAGCAGGAAACTATGGATGGAGTAAAGGATGGTAGTCTCGATGTTGGATTTTTTGCAACTGGCGTACCTGCTTCAGCAGTAATGGAATTAATGACAACTAGTGATGTAAGATTGATTGAAATTAATACTGAGGAAGCTGCTAAAATAACTGCTGACTATCCTTTTTTCTCTCCGGGTGTAATACCAGCCGGCACGTATAAAGGGCAGGATAAAGGAATCCCGACTGTACAAGGATTTACTGATGCATATGTGCATAAAGATGTGCCTGACGATATAGTATATGCAATGGTTAAAGCTTTGTGGGAACACAAAGATCAACTAGGTGAGATTCATGCGTCACAAAAAGTATTAAATCCTGAAATGATTGAAACAGGTTTAATGCCTATTGTGGATTTGCATCCTGGCGCAGCAAAATACTACAAAGAGCAAGGTTGGATTGACTGAAGCCGGCAAATACTCGTCCCTGTCTTTTTAGCAGGGACGAGTATATAAATTATAAATCTGAAAGGAGATAGTAAATGACTATTTTGGATAAGCGAAAGAATGAAGCAAAAGAAGTAGATGTTGACGAACTGCTTATACAGGAAGAAGGCTCAAAGAGAAATCTTGGGGGATTAGAAAAAAAAATATTTGCAGTTTGGGCATTCTTAGGTATGCTTATACAACTATATTCAATATTTATTGGTTATTTTACTACTCAGGTTCATGTAGCAATCCATTTGATGTTTTGCTTAAGTATTGCTTTCCTTATGCTAAAACCTAAAAAGGAACGAAAATCACATGTAACTGAAAAGATACCTTGGTATGATTGGACTTTATCAATACTATCATTATTGCCTACGCTTCATTTAATAATTAACTGGGAAAGTATTATGAGTCGCGGTGCCAGACCGACTTCTATTGATGTTATTTTTGCATTTCTTTTTGTTATCCTGCTGTTAGAAGGAACGCGTAGAGCTATGGGTATGGCCTTGCCGATTATCGCAGTGATTTTTATTAGTTACGCTTTTTTAGGACAATATCTACCTGATTTTTTAGGACACAGAGGAACTAGTATTGCACGGTTTACCTCTATTCAGTACATGACTACTGAAGGGATACTGAGCAGTCCGGCCCAGGTTAGTTCAAAAATGATATTAATGTTCATACTATTTGGATCCTTTTTATTTGGTTCAGGTGCTGGAGATAAGCTTATGAATATTGCCCTTTCTATAGCCGGTAAGCAGGTTGGTGGTCCCGGTAAAGTAGCGGTTATTTCTAGTAGTTTAATGGGTATGGTGTCTGGTAGTGCTTCTGCAAATGTGGCGACTACGGGACAATTTACTATCCCAATGATGAAGAAAATGGGATTTACCTCAACTATGGCTGGAGCAATTGAAGCGGTTGCTTCAACCGGGGGGACATTGGCACCTCCTATTATGGGAGCGGGAGCTTTCATTATGGCGGAAACCTTAGGTGTCTCATATTTAACAGTTGTTAAAGCAGGGATAATCCCGGCAATCATATACTACTTATGCTGTTTTATTATCGTACATTTTGAGGCCAAAAAATTAGGGCTAACTGGACTACCTAAAGAAGAATTACCTTCAAAATTCAAATCTCTAAAAGAAGGATACATGGTTATAATTCCGCTCATGGTTTTAATATATTTAGTATTTACTTATTATCCAATAATGAAAGCGGCGCTTGCAGCAATTATTACGCTAATTATAATTAGTTTGTTTAAAAAAGAAACAAGGATTGGTATAAGAACTATTTTAGATAGTTTAATTAATGCGATGAAAGATGTTACTTCTTTAGCTTTATGTTGTGCTACAGCAGGTATAGTTATTGGTTGTATCAGCGTAACTGGGCTTGGACCAAAGTTTGCATTTGGTTTATCATATTTAACTGGTAATAACACAATATTAGCGCTGCTCATAGCTATGGTTGTAACCATTATCTTAGGCATGGGTTTACCGGCTACAGCTGCTTATGTAGTAGGTGCTTCCATTGTAGCGCCAGCATTGTTGGAGTTCGGTTTTAAGCCCATTGGTACGCAAATGTTCGTGTTTTATTTTTCATGTTTGGCACAAGTCACGCCGCCGGTCGCATTAGCGGCCTATGTTGGCGCAGCTATAGCGGGATCTAATCCTTTGAAGACGGCAATAACAGCTTCTCGATTAGTTTTGGTATCCATTATTGTGCCATTTATTTTTATTTATCACACTACCTTGCTGTTAGACGGACCTGTGGGAGCAATCTTATGGGATTCTACTATTGCCATGCTGGGATGTACTTTTGCAGCTATCGGATTATCAGGTTATTTCAAAACTAACATGTTGATACCTGAAAGGACTATTTTGGTGGTAGGGGGGTTATTGCTAGTTCTGCCAGGATTAACAACCGATATAGTGGGCGCTATGATAGTAGCCTTTGGTATTTTCTACAACATAAAAGCTAGTAAAAAAAATACTTCCGCTGCTTGAAAGTGCATAATCAGGGTGAAAATATATTACCTTCCATGAAGCAGATGTGATGATGTAACTCTTTTGTGTTGACATGATCACAATGCACTTAACATTTTAAAAAATAATTAAATTATATCGGCCGGGTTCTCAGTTGCTCCCGAAGTTTCAGAGATGGCCATATAATCTGGAGGATAAAACTATGTTCAACAGTGAGCGTTTCCCTTGTGTTATTATGCGTGGCGGAACGAGCAAGGGTATTTATATTATGGGAAATGATCTTCCCAAGGATCAGGAAAAGAGAGATAAGGTAATTCTGTCCATCTTTGGTAGTCCTGACTCCAGACAGATTGATGGTTTAGGTGGTGCTGATCCTTTGACCAGCAAGCTGGCAATTGTCGATCGATCCGAAAGAGAAGGTATTGATGTGGATTACACCTTTGGACAGGTGGAGATCCATCATTCATTTGTTGATTATTCAAGCAACTGTGGTAATATTTCGTCTGGCGTAGGTCCCTATGCGATTACGCAGGGACTGGTAAAAGCTGTAGAACCAGTTACCACAATACGTATTTACAATACAAACACGAATAAAGTATTTGAAGCAGAAGTTCCCGTTGAGAAGGGTAAGCCTGCCGTAGTAGGTAACTATAAAATCCATGGTGTACCTGGCACAGGTGAGCGTATTGGCTTGAATATGGCGGGTACTGTCGGTGCAAAAACAGGGAAGCTATTGCCTACTGGCAATCCGATGGATGAAATTGAAGTGGATGGTTTTGGTAAGCTAGAAGTTTCTATGGTTGATGCCGCAAGTCCGATGGTATTTGTTAGAGCTAAGGATATCGGTCTGCAGGGAACTGAAAGTCCTGCTCAGATTGACTCCAATCCTGAAATGTTGAAGCTGCTGGAAAACATCCGGTGCATCGCAGCAGAAAAGATGAGAATCACAGATCGAGCTACTGCACATGAGAAAGTTCGTGCTGTTCCAATGGTAGCGTTTATTTCTTCTGCGCAGGAATATAAAAGCCATATTACAGGTGAAATCATTTCTGCAGATAATATCGACTTTGTTTCCCGCGATATGTACATGGGCATTATGCATAAGACATATTCCGGCACGGCAACCGTATGCACTGGTTGTGCAGCCGTTACTCCCGGTACCATAGTTAATGAAGTAATGGATAATAAGGGCAGCAATGTACAGGTGAGAATTGGCCATCCTGGTGGCATTATCGAATGTGATATGAGTGTTGAAAATGGTGAGATTAAGCGTGCTGTGTTTGGTAGAACGGCTCGTCGTATTATGGAAGGCTATGTCTATGTTCCCAGAAAACTTCTGGATTAAATAGAAATACAAACGGTGCAAAGATTATTGAGTTAAGGGAGAAACTATTTTTTAAAATGATATCAAGGTACCCTTAAAAGATATAGCTTTACGATATGGTATAGAAGATTTTGGTTTAGAAGCTGTATATCAGGATATTACCATTTTTCCAATTATGGATAACGGGAATAATGTATCTTATATTGTCGCACTCCTAATCAATAGAAGGGTATATCGCGGAAAAAATGAAATTGTAGAGGCAAGAGAGTACATAGAAAGACAATGGTTGAACCCATTTGACATGAGCGAAACGGCAAAGGCGGTAGGCCTCAGCAAAACTCATTTTATTAGACACTTTAAAAAGCATACGGGTATGACACCTCATGAGTACTATACGAATTTTAAAATCAATAAAGTCAAGGAAAAATTATTGGACCCTGATCTTTCCATATCTCAGGCATTTGCTGTTTGTGGCGCGGATTATAACGGTTATCTAGCAAGAGTATTTAAGAAAAAGGTTGGTGCCACCCCCTCCCAATACCTAAATAGTTCAACACAAAAATAAATGGTATATAACTTTAGTATAGAAACTAGGCTTTGAGTGTTATCTTAAAGCCTGGTTTTTATTATTTAAAGGAATGGTGCTATTCATTATTAATGTCGGTTACATATTAGCTATCAAATGTGATAAGATTCCATTAAAATTAAGATGACGGTAATATTCTTTGTCTTAACTCGGATTAATTCAATAGGATGATAGAATTATACGACTCCGTAAAGTTAATATGAAAACTAGCACAATGAATCGCAGTATAGCTCAAAATTCCGCAAACAAGGAGCTAAATGCTTTTCTGGGATTATCAAGGGTAAAATGAACAGGCTTACGCCTACCCTATGACAATCCACAGTGCAAGCATTTGAAATGGTACTATGCGGAATTTAGGCTACAAGTAAAAACTTTCGTTTTTCTCTTTGTTTTGTTTGTACCAGTCCTTGAATTGGTGATGAAAGGATTCAATTAGGTTATTAGAAATATCATCTTTAAATGACTTAACCCTAATATGGTATGTATCATCGAAGATGGACTTTACTGGCACTATGTAGGCACTATAACGATCAGAAACGATGGATCTTGGCTTGCCAAGGGAACTGACAGAATTCATTAAGGAAAAAGCTTGTGGAGAATCGCGGTGGGGCGATAAGTGATATCCCAGAATGAATCGAATTTCAGAATCAATGATAAACCAACTATAATGCTTCACACCATTGATTATTAACACAGTTTCATAAGTATGCCATTCATCAGAGTCGAAATTTAGACTGGGCATGAGCTGCAAGCTATAGCTATTGAACAAGGGAGCAAAATTCTTACACCAATTGCTGATCGTAGTATGAGAAACCTTTATATTGAAGGCAACCCGTAATATTAAAGCAATATTACGAAAAGAGTTTTTGCCAAGGTAGAACATCGAAAGAGCTGTGATGATCAAATGTACCGGATGCCGCATTCACTAAAAATCAGTTTTACCAAAGAGTACAATTTTTTGCACGAGGACTTCACGAGGACTTTATGATGCTTGCAGTTGAAGTAATAAATCAAACAGAAAAATATCTGAACGTACAGCTGGGAAGCTGACGGATATTTTGCGAGTTGCTCCTTATGCCAGAGTTAGTACGGATTCAGAAGAACAATTAAACAGCTATAAATCACAGATGGCATATTATACGGACTTGGTGGAAAAACGCCAGGACTGGATATTGGCAGACATTTATTAAGAACTGAATAATTTTATGACGCCTTATTAAAAATATATCATGCTGAACAGATGACATTTTAAGCAATCAGTAGTATATTTATTTATCGGGGGACTTTTCCTTATAAATAGTATAATTTACGCTTAAGTTTATAAATTCATTTTATAAACTAGGTCTTTTAGGGTCAGGAGGAATATGATTTGAAGTTGGCAATTTTTGATTTTGATAGAACGTTATTTCCTAAGGATACGCTTCCTTTTCTATTGAAACAATGGAAACAACAGAATTATTCCAAAACTAAGTATTTAAAGACTTATCTTTCACTTATGTCTTTATATATTAAATATAAATCAGGAATAAAATCAAAGCTTACCCGAGAACAAATGAAATTAATTGCTGTCAGACGATTCAATAAAATATTTAAAGATATGACAGATCGGGAGATAAATAATTATTTTTATAAATGCTCTAAGGAAATTGAAGGGATGTTAAATGAAGCAATTGTATCAGAGGTTAAGGAAGTCCATGCAAATGGATATCATACAGTTCTTTTATCTGGTACATACGATTATCTTTTGAAAAACATTAGTGATTATCTTGAATTTGATACTGTTATCGGGACTAAAATTTATTTTAATAAGGATATATATGATACAAGTAAAGAATTAGAAATAATTAGCGGAAAGTTAAAGCTTAAAAGAATTATTGAAAACTTCAAATCTATTGATTGGAAAGCAAGTCGAGCTTATGCAGATAGTTATTCTGATATACACATTCTTAAAGCTGTAGGACAGCCTGTAGCTGTTAATCCAGATAATAAACTTAAATCTTTTGCTACTAAAATGAATTGGCGAATAATGATATAATTAATATATGTAACCTAACTACAGGAGAGTAATATATTAAAGCTTAATAACATTATTGGAAGGAGATACAAATGCTAACTGTCGAAAAAATTGGTGGAACTTCAATGTCAAAATTTCAGGATGTGCTGCAAAATATAATACATTATCCCCATGAAAAGGAATTTAAGTATGGAAGAGTATTTGTTGTATCTGCTTATGGCGGTATTACAAATATGCTTTTAGAAGATAAAAAAACTAAAGATGCGGGGATATATACAAAATTTATTCAACAAGAGGATTATGAGAATGCAATTGATGTATTAACAGAAAAGCTCATTGATACTAATAAGGAATTATTAAGTTTAGGTTTGGATTTAGATAAAGCTAACGATTTTATAACTAAGCGAATCAATCAAACAAAAACATATTTAAATAGCATGTTTGAAGTTATCGCCTCTGGCTATGTTGATAGAAAAAGTATAAACCTTGCCGCAAGAGAATTGCTTGCTTCTATTGGAGAAGCTCATTCGGCTTTTAATACTGTGAATATATTGCAAAACAATGGCATTAACGCAAAGTTTGTAGATTTGACAGGCTTTAATGATCCAAGCCATTTAACGATTGACGAAAGAATAATAAAATCCTTCAAATCTGTTGATTTCAATAAAAACATATTGGTTGCTACCGGATATACTAAAGGAACAGAAGGCATAATGCGTGAGTTTGATAGAGGATATTCAGAAATTACTTTTTCAAAAATTGCAGTTGTACTAAAAGCAGATGAGGCTATTATACATAAAGAATTCCATTTATCTTCCGCTGATCCTCAAATTGTAGGAATTGAAAATACGAAGATAGTAGGAAACACAAATTATGACGTCACAGACCAACTAGCCGATGTAGGAATGGAAGCTATTCATCCTAAAGCCTCCAAACCATTAGAAAAAGCCGGAATTAGCTTACGAATAAAAAATACTTTTGATCCCCTCCACCCTGGTACACTTATTTGTAAAGATTATATTGGTAAAGATTCAAAAATTGAAATAATTACTGGTTCGGACAAGGTATTAGTCTGTGAAATTCATGATTCTTCAATGGTTGGTGAAGTTGGCTTTGACTTAGGTATAATGAAAATATTTGAAGAATTTGACATTAGCTACATAATGAAAGCAACAAATGCAAATAGCATTTCCGTAGTACTTTGGGAAGATAATATTAATCGGACTATGATCAATGAAATAAAGAAAAAATTCAAAACTGTAATAACCAAGGAAGTTGCTGTTATCTGCTTAATAGGATCGAATATATCTAAACCCGGGGTCTTGGCCAAAGCAGTAAATGTCCTTGCTAAAAATAAAATAAATGTACTTTGTATTTCACAATCTTTGCGTCAGGTTAATATTCAATTTGTAATTGAAAGAGAGTGTTATATTAAGGCGATAACGTGTTTAAATGAAGAACTATGTTTAAATAATAATAACTGTTAATAATATATTAAAATTCTATATTGATGTGGAATTAAAAAAGTAATTAAGGGTCGAGAAGCATAAAGCTTAAGTCGACCCTTAATGTGTTTAAGTTGACAAAAATAAGCTGCTAAAACAAAGGATGAAATAATATAATTACAATTTATATGCTTAAAATTACGTCATAAATACATGAGTAGTAATTCCCAAGGTACAAACACCTTAAGAATAATTTCTAATCGATTGTAGGGCATTCTCAGAAGAGGTATTTCGAGTATATTTATGAAATAAAGACTAAAATGAAGAGATGTTATGATAATCTTAAAAAATGAAATTCTATGATGAAATATAGATGTATGGTTAGGAGGATACAGAAAATTGTTGTTTTTTATGAATGAATATAAACATTCGACATATAATAAAAAAAAGATATAAAAGGGATGAATAGGGCATAAAGCAATTATTATAATAACAAGATGAAAATCTCTTAATAAAACGCATAAAAAAAAGAGAAGTTTACATAATGTCTATTATCGGAAGTAGAATTTTATAATAATAGGAGCTTCAAATTGAAGCCCCATGATATTTGTATATGTTCAATTTAATAATTCTTCCATCATATTCTGTAAGGTATCAATCTGAGCAGATAATTCCTGCATAGATGCAGCAATTTCCTGTGTGGAGGATGATTGTTCTTCACTTACAGCGCTTGTTTCCTGTGTTTGTTTATTTATGGTCTGGATTGATTCAGATATTTTATTAAGGATCTCTTTAACTTGTTTGGCCGAATTATTGCTTTCTTCAGATAAATGACGTATCTCTTCTGCGACTACGGAGAAACCGCGTCCATGCTCACCTGCTCTAGCAGCTTCGATAGCAGCATTAAGACCCAGTAGCTTTGTTTGATTAGCAATTCCCTGAATCATTTCAATTATTCGGTCTGTTTGTTTAACATCATTTATTGTTGAGACAGTAGCCTGGGTTAGTATATCTCCCACTTTAGCCAAATTCTCTGCTCCGAATGAAATATCCTGTACGTTGATATTTACTTGCTGGAAAGCAGAAGAGAACTGATTAAAAATCTCGTTTAGCTTTTCCTCTCTCTCCACACTGTTAACTATGGCTATACCGCCTATTACTTCATCTTCTTCATCAAAAATAGGGATACCCAAGACTTTTATAGGAACACCTACAACCTCAGCAGGCACATTCACAAATTGAGCCTTTTTTTCGGTTAAGGTTTTATGGATTCCACTTCCTGGTTTAATAGCATCTCCTAATTCTATCTTTAAATCAAAAGCGGCTGATTTTTTATAAGAAATATATTTATCGTTATCAACTACTGCAAAAACAATATCTGACGAAAATAATTCCCCCATTAAAGGTGTTATTTTTACAAATATATCAAGCAGATCTTTACCCACATATTTAACCATTTAATATAATCCTCCAAATTTAGATAATTAATAATTAATTGCTAATTCAATAGTTCAGCTATAAAAGAATGTAAAGTATCAAGCTGCGCGGATAATTCCTGCATCGATGCTGCAATTTCCTGAGTGGAGGATGATTGTTCTTCACTTACAGCGCTTGTTTCCTGTGTTTGTTTATTTATGGTCTGGATTGCTTCAGATATTTTACTAAGTATCTCTTTGACTTGTTTAGCTGATTTATTGCTTTGTTCAGATAAACGACGAATTTCTTCAGCGACTACGGAGAACCCGCGTCCATATTCACCTACTCTAGCAGCTTCGATAGCTGCATTAAGACCCAATAGTTTTGTTTGATCAGCAATTTCTTGTATCATCGCAATTATTTGGTCTGTTCTTTTAACATCAATTATTGTAGAATGTGCAGATTGAGATAGATCTTGTCCAACTCGCGCTAAGCTTTCTGCGCCTGCTGAAATATCTTGAACTGAGCTGTTAACCTGTTGGAATGCAGAGGAAAACTGATTTATAATTTCGTTTATTTTTTCTTCTCTCTCCATAGTGTTAACTATTGCTATTCCACCTATTACATCATCGTTTTCATCATATATAGGCACTCCTAATACTTTAAAGGGGAATCCCCAGACTTCTGCTGGTACATTCACAATCTTAGTTTTCTTATCTTTCATAGCTGTATGGATGCCGCTTCCAGCTTTTATAGGATCTCCTATTTCTATAGGTAAATCAAAAGTACCGGCACGTGTTAATGCAATGTATTTTTCTTTATCTACTACTCCTGCCCAAATGTCATTAGTAAATATTTCGTTTACATAGGGTATTATTTTTATAAAGTTATCCATTAGTTCTTTTCCGACTATTTTAGCCATCTTTTAATCCTCCATTTTGTCTATTATATATGTAATCTAGAACAATATGTATATTTTGGTATAATTATAACATGTTTTTACTAAATGCTAAATAAATAAAACATATGCTCCTTTTGTTTCTTCAATATTAATAATTTTCTACAGATAGATATATTTTAAATAATAAAAATACTCTCCATTTTAGTAGTAGGTTTAATTACTCAACCTGACTATCTGATGGAGAGTATTTCTTAATATAGTGTATATTAGAATTGGTTTACTAATTCAATAATTCTGCCATTAATACTTGTAATGTTTCAAGCTGAGCTGATAATTCCTGCATAGTAGCTGCTATTTCTTGTGTTGAAGATGATTGTTGTTCACTTACTGCGCTCGTTTCCTGTGTTTGTTTATCTATGGTATTGATAGATTCCGATATATTACTAAGTATCTCTTTGACTTGTTTAGCTGACTTATTACTTTGTTCAGATAGACGACGAATTTCCTCAGCTACTACGGAGAAACCGCGACCGTGTTCGCCAGCTCTGGCCGATTCAATAGCGGCATTAAGGCCCAATAGTTTGGTCTGATCAGCTATTTGCTGTATCATTGCGATTATTTGATCTGTACGTTTTACGTCATTAATTGTTAAATGTGCAGATTGTGTTAAACCTTGTCCAACTATTGCTAGATTTTCTGCACCGGCTGAAATATCTTGAACAGAACTGTTGACCTGTTGAAAAGCGGAGGAGAACTGATTTACTATTTCGTTAAGTTTGTCTTCTTTATCCAAGCTACTAGCTATCCCTATTCCCCCAATTACTTCATTATTCTCATTGAAAACAGGAATACCCAATGTTCTAACTGATAATCCCCATACTTCTCGTGGTACAACCGTAACCTGAGTTACCTTATCCTTAATAGCTTTATGAACGCCACTCCCTGGACGAATAGTATCACCAAGCTGTATTACTAAATGAAAGGTTTTGGATGGTTCAATAGCAATGTATTTATCATTTTCTACTATACCAACCCAAATATCATTATTAAAAAGTATACGTAGATAAGGTAGGATCTTTGCGATGTCTTCTATTGCGTTATTTCCAACAATTCTTTCCAATTATAAACCTCCATTTTTACTCTATTTAGACTATATTTAACAAGTTTATAACTTATTATAAGACTTTTTAATAAATAATACCAATAAAAAAAACTCTCAAAAAGAGTTTTTTTATTGGTATTATTTATTAGTTAAATATTGGTATTCTGACTTTCTGCCCCGGCTGAAGCATTGTATTATCCATATCGTTAACAGATTGTATAATATATATATATTCACGTAAATCCATTTTGTTATTATCATAGGTATCCGCAAGTTTCCATAAGGAATCCCCTTCTTCTACTTTTATTGTTACTATTTGCACTGCTTCTTGAGCATCAGTAGCTTTTGCATTAATAAGTTGTCCGGCAACAAAAACAAGTAGAATAAATACCGTGGTGAAAATTAATAATCTTCTCTTGTTGGTACATTTATATTTTCTCATTTCGCACCTCCAGAACACATGTTCTATTTATAATATAGCGGAACAAACGTTCTGTGTCAATACATATTTGCCCATTAATAAGAAAAACGCGAACAAATGTTTGTGATTTTCAAAATATGTGGTATAATTTATATTAAACAATCCTTATTTAGGAGGTGTTTATATGTCTTATGAGGATTTAACTGAACGCCAATTGTCTATTCTTTCATATATTAAAAGTGAGATAAGGACAAGAGGTTATCCTCCTGCTGTCCGGGAAATTGGATGTGCAGTTGGTTTAAGCTCTAGTTCTACTGTACACAGTCATTTAAACCAACTTGAGAACAAGGGATATATTAAACGTAATCCCACAAAACCTAGAGCAATTGAAATAATTGATAGTGATTTTTCTACAACTAAGGAAATGATTGATGTTCCTATTGTAGGGAGAGTTACGGCTGGGGCCCCTATCTTAGCTGTTGAAAATATTGAGGAAACCTTTCCACTACCTCTTGAATTTGTGAATACAGATGAAGTATTTATGTTAAAAATACAAGGCGATAGTATGATTAATGCCGGTATATTTAATGGAGATATGGTAGTTATAAAGAAACAAAATGTTGCCCGGGACGGCGATATTGTTGTTGCCTTGTTAAATGATGAGGCTACAGTAAAACGTTTTTATAAAGGTTTCAACCATATTAGACTTCAACCTGAAAATGATGCTTATGAGCCAATAATAACACGAGATGTACAAATACTTGGCAAAGTAATAGCACTTCTTAGAAAATACTGATGTATTAAGGCGCACCAAAAAAAGGTACTTCACTAAGAAGTGCCTTTTTTAAATATATCATAACTAAATATTATAACTAAATATATAGCTAAATATCGTAACTAAGGATGTTTAGCTTTTTTTGTTCGGCTCTTTCTAAAGCCAGATCAATCAAATGCTTTACTAATTCATTAAAAGGTATACCCGAGAATTCCCAGAGTTTTGGGTACATACTGATATTTGTGAAACCAGGAATAGTATTAATTTCATTTATCAATATTTCTCCAGTGTCCTTAGTTAAGAAGAAATCAATTCGAGCTAAACCTGAGCAGTCTACGGACTTATAGGCTACTATTGCTAATTCTTGTATCTTTTGTTGTAGTTCTTTTTCAATTTTTGCAGGTATATGTAATTCAGAACGGTCATCAATATATTTGGCAGTATAATCGTAGAAGTCATTACAAGGAATTATCTCCCCGGGTATGGAAACTCTAGGAGTATCATTACCTAGCACGCTGACCTCTATTTCTCTGGCGGAAACACCTTTTTCAATGATTATTTTCCGATCATAGCGGCAGGCAATATGCATAGCTTTTTCTAGGCCTTTTTTATCATTAGCTTTGGAGATTCCTACACTAGAGCCCATATTAACAGGCTTTACAAAACAGGGATAACCTAGTGTATCTTCGATTTGTGCTATGACAACATCTAATTCTTTTTCAATTTGTATGCGTAAGAAACTAAGAAATGGTACTTGGGGTAATTTTGCCTCAGCAAAAGCTTTTTTCATCATAACCTTATCCATCCCAACTGACGAGGCTAATACTCCTGCACCCACATAGGGCACTTCAGCAAGCTCAAATAACCCTTGCATGGTTCCGTCCTCACCAAAAGTGCCGTGCATTACGGGGAAAAAGACTTGCGCATTAGCGATAGGTTCAAGTTTAGGCAAACTATATATTACTCCTTTGCTAGTTGGATAAGGAAGGATTGTCACTTTTTTATCGCTATAATCTTCAGGAATGAATTCCTTTATTCCTGATAAAGGGATTGGGGCATACCATTGTCCATCCTTAGCTATCCCAATAGGTAATACATCAAATGAAGAGCTTAAAGCCGTAGCAACTGCGAAGGCAGAATTACGTGAGACTTCGTGCTCTCCGGAACGTCCACCAAATAAAAGGGCTACTTTCAATCTAGACATTTTTAAACCCACCTTTGTTTTCTCGACACCACTATATATGATGCAATAATTATTTATCTCCTCTATATTTATGTACCATAATTAAAGAAATACACGAAAAAAGAAAATTACCGTAAGACTAATAGCTAAAACAAATTTTAATACATTACCTGCAAGCATACCCCACAAAGATGTTACACCTATTTGAGAAGCATCCTTAAGGCTTTTTCCTCCTAATAGTTCCCCAGCCAAAGCTCCCAGGAAAGGCCCTAAGAGCAGGCCTATAGGTCCAAGAAAAACAATTCCAACTAAGCCTCCTAAGAAAGCCCCCCAGTATCCGCCTTTAGTACCTCCTTTTTTCTTAGCTAGGTAAGGGCCAGCTAGATAGTCAAGCAAGGTTCCTATTACAGCAAACATTACAGCTATAGTAATAACCAGAAGGTTAATATTTTGAAAGTTATCAAACCAGCCGTATCCAATGATAATAACAGCCATAAGCGGTAATCCCGGTAAAAGTGGCAGTACGGTACCTAAAGAACAAATAAATAACAAGAAAACAGTTACCCAGCTCCAAAACAGTTCCAATTCTATTTACTCCTCCTTAGCACTTCCTGAGCAGCAAGTAGTAACCCTATTTTTACATGAGAAAATGTAAGCCCACCTTGGAGGAAAATTTCATATGGCGGACGGATTGGCCCATCTGCACTAAGCTCAATAGAAGATCCTTGAATAAATGTACCCCCAGCCATGATGACTTCATGTTCATACCCAGGCAGCATATCCGGTAGAGGAGTAGCCTGAGAATCAAGGGGACAGGCTCTTTGCAAACCGCGGCAAAAAGCACACATTAGTTCCTTACTACCAAGTCTTATGGCTTGAATAATATCAGTACGTCTTTCATTATATGCTGGAAGAACTGGATAGCCAAGTAATTCAAAAAAACGGGCACCTAAAATAGCTCCATTAAGGGCTTGTGCGACAATCATGGGGGCCATAAATAGGCCTTGAAAAGCTGTTCTGTTAAAATTTAGACTAGCTCCAACCTCAGTACCTATTCCTGGAGCAGATAGTCGTATTCCAGCCCTTCTTACCAGTTCATTATTACCTGCAATATAACCGCCGGTCAGGGCAAGTCCTCCACCTGGATTTTTTATAAGTGATCCAGCAACAAGGTCGGCACCTATTTCTATTGGTTCTCTAGTTTCGACAAATTCACCATAGCAATTATCCACAAGGCAAATAAGGTCTGGATATACACTCTTGATGGCCCCAATAGCATGTTCTAGCTCAGGTATTGAAAAAGATGGGCGCCACTCATAGCCTCGTGAACGCTGAAAGAAGATCATCTTTGTATTAGGAGTAACCTGTTTAATAAGTCTTTCTATATTCATTTTACCATCACTTGTTAAGGAAATCTCCTTATAATCTACACCATTATGCTTTAAAGAACCATATTCTTCGCGTAGACCAATTACCTTAGCAAGTGTATCATAGGGCCGTCCAGTTGCAGAAATTAATTCTTCTCCCCTATTTAGATTACCCAGTAAAGCCAGTGCAATAGCGTGTGTACCTGATACAATTTGGACACGTACTAGTGCAGCCTCACTTTTAAACAAATCAGCATAGACCTTTTCTAATGTACTCCGGCCAATATCTCCATATCCATATCCGGTAGAACCATGCAAGTGGATATCACTAAGATTATTCTTCTGCATGGCTCGCAGTACTTTAATCTGATTAATATCAGTAATACCAGCAGTATCTTGATAGAAGTGAGTACAATCAGTTTCAGCACATGAAAGCAACTCAAATAGCTTCTCTTCTATCTCATATGTATCATTAATTAATTTTGCTATTGCTTTCATTTTAGCTCCCTTCTATCTACAATAAACTGCTCCAAGGAGGACAATAATTGACTGGATAGCAAGACTGTACATAATATATTATCTTCAAGGTATTCAATATTGATAACTTGAGCCTTTTCATAAAGACTATTAACGATTGAGGTCTGAGAGTAAGGTATTTTAAGCAATACCCTTTGACTATTTATTGGTAGGTGATCGATAACCATTTCCAGCAGTTTTTCAATATTAGTACCTTTTAGAGCTGAAATAGCAATTGAGGGACTATTAATTTTAATTGTATTTTGGAGCTCTATCTGATCTTGGACAGTATCCCACTTATTAAAAACAAGAATACTTAATTTTTCACTTGAACCAATCTTATCTAGTACTCGGTGCACCGACTCAATATGTGCCACATGAGCTGGATTACCGGCATCCACTACATGAATAAGCAAATCAGCATAATTGATTTCTTCCAACGTAGCTCTAAAAGCAGTTACAAGCTGGTGGGGTAATTTATGGATAAATCCTACCGTATCTGTTAACAGTATCTCTTGCTGTTTATATTTTAGCCGGCGTGTTGTAGGGTCTAAGGTAGCAAAAAGTTTATTCTCTGTTAGTACATCCGATTGCGTAAGGGTGTTCAATAGAGTTGATTTACCAGCATTAGTATATCCTACCAGAGCTACGACCGGTATTTCATTTTCTTGACGCTGTTTTCGCAGAGTAGCTCTTTGCCTTTTTATAACTTCAATTTCTTGCTGCAAGTCGCTAATACGCCCTCTGATACCTCTCCTATCAGTTTCTAGCTTTGTTTCACCAGGACCTTTTGTTCCTATACCCCCGCCAAGACGCGATAGGCTTTGACCATGTCCGATCAGTCGTGGAAGCAGATAATTCAATTGGGCTAGTTCTACTTGTAGCTTACCCTCTTTTGTTCTGGCACGCTCTGCAAAAATCTGGAGGATTAAAGCAGTTCGATCCGTAACGCCGCAGCCAATTGAATCTTCTAGATTACGCTGCTGTCTTGGGGAAAGGAAATCATCTATTATGATGAGATCAATCGATTCTTGTTGTCGATAAAGAGATATCTCTTTTACTTTCCCACTTCGCAGATAGTGCGAAGCATCAGGTCTTGTATTATTAATTATAATAATACTGTGGACATTAATACCAGCTGTATGTGCTAATTCTTTGAGCTCCTTTATTGATTCTTCACCCGAAAGCAAATCTCCTTTTTGTTCTTTAAATCCAATTAGCAGTGCATTTTTTATTTCATTCTCGATGACTTGTGTTGTCGGTCTATCTCTATCCTTCTCGATCTCCCTGATTAGTTCCAAAAAAGAAATATTATTAATATCGTCTAACTTTAGCGGACCATAAATTTGATACTGGCTATCATTATTGGGTAAGGCTACGTGTACATCTTTTATTCTGTTACCCTCTAATCCAAGAGCAAGCATCGCATCCATACGTCCCTCAAGCATGCTGGTTATATCCATGCTACTAAGTTCACTACTGCCCTTTGGATGCGTATGCACACATCTAAGACCTGAAAGGCTTGTATTACTACGGCGACGCATATCTATAGGCAGACCAACAGTATGCCTATCACCAATAATAATATCAGTAACTATGCCATGACGATCCAAGTAGAGAGCAATTTCTCTGTTAATTTCAGCCGATATCCCGGCTATTTCTACAGCTAATTCAGGACTTAAAAGCAAGTCGTGTGGATATTTACTACCTATAAGTGCATCTAACTGCAAAAGAATACTCTTTTTAACTCCCTCTGTATTACTAATATTTTTCAAGCTAACAACCACTTCCTTTTATAACAAAGCACTCCTATTAAGGAGTGCTCTTTCCAGGCAAATTATAGCATAATGCCAGTGTAAATACCAGTTAGCGATTTAGTGTTGGATGTTTAATTCTGTGAATAATCTGTAACAGCACAGATTATATCATCTTTATCAATCATTATAAGATCCTGGCGAGTAGGATTAATAGTATCAATTAGTCTTAGTGCCTGTTGACGTATTGTTCTTTCAATAAGGTTACGTACGAGGCGAGCATTACCGCTGTGTTCATGGGTTGAATAAACGCTCTTTCTAAGGTATTCTTCCAACTCCATTCTTGCTTCTTCAGTCAGCTCATATTGACGTTTAGTTAACATAATTTCAGCAATTGAAAGCAATTCTTGGAGTACGTAATCAGGAAATTCAATATGTATCGGAAATCTAGATCTTAAGCCAGGATTCGTTTCTATAAACCAATTCATTTCTTGTTTATAGCCAGCTAAGATTATAATTAAATTGTCCTTATTTTCTTCCATATTCTTTACCATCGTGTCTATAGCTTCCTTACCGAAATCCTTTTCACCTCCACGAGCTAAGGAATAGGCCTCATCAATAAACAGTATTCCTCCTAAAGCTTTCTTTATTTGTTCTCTGGTTTTGTGTGCTGTATGTCCAATGTATTCACCAACCAAATCAGCCCGTTCAGCTTCAATAATATGACCTTTTTCCAGTACCCCCATCTCTTTAAAAAGACTTCCTACAATCCGAGCAACTGTTGTTTTCCCAGTACCTGGATTACCTTTGAAGATCATATGCAAAGCCATTGGCTCAATCAGAAGATTTTCGAGCTTTCTTTTTTTTTGTATTTCTACATAAGCTCGGATTTCCAGAAGTAGTTTTTTTACAGAGTGTAATCCAACCAGAGAGTCCATTTCTCCAATAATATTTTCTATCTTTTGGTGATTAGCTAATTTGCTTTCATTCGAGTTGCTAATTTTCGTATTAGATTGTTTGAATACTTGAAGCTCAGATAGTTTTTTAATCGGCTTAGGAGGTTTTTCTACAATCAGTTTCAATGGTTCGTCTTTTTTATCAGGGTCAAAAGAAAAGCGAATACTCACTCGTTCACCTCCTGTTAAATGAAATCCCGTTACCACAATATGCATCAGGAGCTGAAGGGTGCTTTTATACAAATATATTTCTTAAGGGTTTTATAGTATAAGTCAAAATAATTTGTTGTAGCATTACATGCTTTGACATAATCTGACAGAGGAATGGTATAGAATAAAGATATAAGGAATATGTTTTAGCTTACAAAAAAAACTAGGAGTATAGCTATGTCAAATATTGTAAACATAAAATATGCTCTCTTAAATCTAAATATTATGTTGGCTTATATGAGTCTGGGTCTACAAAGATTTGATAATGCCCGGAAGAGTTTTGTATCTGGTGATGTGGACACCGGTGAGAAAGTTAAGTTATTACATGATTTAATTGAATATAGAAATTATATTGAAGCTAATAGATTATCATTAATAAAAGAAATACAAGCAATGCCTAGTAAGCAAAAAAATGCTATTCCTAAAGGTATTACTACTAAAGAAGCGGCAATATTATTAAAAGTTCATGTAGAGACTGTTAGGCGGAGATTGCGCAAAGGACATATATTAGGTGATAAAATACGTGGCAAATGGATAATCGATATTGATTATGAACTAAACGGTAAAATGGGTGAAGTTGCATAAACAGGATTATTGGGTTCAGGTGGAGTTGAATTAAGGAGCATCTATTTCATAGACGTACAGTAACTGCTAAGCTCGTTAACTCGCTAAACGTTACTAGCATGAACCTTCGCCGCTCCATGCCATCCATGGCACCGCGGCACTTGGCCATCCGTGGCCTTCGGAAACCGTTATCCACGCTAGTAGTACTTACGAACATGTTCGTTAGTAGCTACTGTGTGCAAAGCTGGCTTAGCGCCGCTTAGAGTGTTAGCGGCGGTTAGCTATCGGACAAAAATTCTCCCGCTATATTTTCTAACGGGAGAAAGTCTATTCGCTGATTATTATTTTTTTCTTTCTATCACAATAGCACAATCCGGGCAAACCACTGAGCACATTCCGCACCCGGTGCAGGTATCAGTATCCTTAGGCTGTACGGCCGGGGTCCCATATACACCTAAGTCATCTGACCAAACAAGAGTATTAACTGGACATTTTTGTATACATAGCCCGCAGCCTTTACATAACCCAGTGAATATCGTAAATACGGCCTTTTTTGTATCAAATTGTTTCATTTTATATGCAGAACTTGTTGACATCCTCTCTCCTCCTAGCATAATTCAATTGGCAAGATGAATTACAGTAAATCTTTCACCAATTCGGCCCCTCTTGCTAAGGCTTTGAAGTTAAGGTCTCTTAGTTTAGGATCTTGTTCAAATTTATAACCTAGCTTTTTTTCCAAAGCAGTTTGTATAGCCTTCATATCCACAAAATCTGTTGCCGCAATAGCAACGCCCATTATTATTACGTTGAAAACACGAGGATGCAGTTCTTTTTTTGCAATTTCAAGGGCAGGTATTGCTAATATCTTTTTGGCGTTTGTAGGAAGATCATTTTCAATTCCTTCTATAGACGTATCGTAAATGAAAATTGTGTCTTGATTAACATATTGTTTTGTTCTAAGAACAGCTCGATCCGATAGCGCTATAACCAAATCTGCATATACAAATTTGGGAGAACCTATTTTTTCATCTGAAATCTGGCAGTATGCAACAGAAACACCGCCTCTTTGTTCTACCCCGAAATTAGGGATATAAAGAGCTTCTCGGCCTTCTTCATAAGCAGCTTCAACCATGATACCGGCCACAGACTGCACTCCCTGTCCGCCTTCGCCTGCAAGAGCAATTTTAACTGTTTTAGCCATTGGTATTTTCCTCCTTTTGCGCAGGAGTTTTTATTTCCCCAACCTTAAAATATTTTGGCATTTCTTCTTCAATAAAAGCCCAGGTATCCTTAGCATTAGTGCTCCAGTTTGTAGGACAGCCAGCAAGGGCTTCTACAAAAGAGAATCCATTGTTGTCCATCTGATTTTGCAGTGCTTTTTTTATGTAATTCTTTAGCTGTCGAACATTAGCTACCGTACCACGGGCTACGTAGGCTTTATGCTGTGTTATAGCTGCAACCATTTCTGGTCCCTGAGTAGGATAACCTGTATCTTCGATATCTCGACCGTATGGACTTGTTTCAGTCTTCATTCCCGGTAATGTTGTCGGAGCCATTTGTCCACCTGTCATTCCATAATTACAGTTATTAGCAAGAATTAATGTTATTTTTTCATTTCTTGATGCTGCGTTCACTAAATGTTGAGAACCAATGGCATACCCGCCGCCATCACCCATATATGCAATACATATTCTATCAGGTCTAGCCCGTTTAATTCCGGTCATAACAGGTGTAGTACGGCCATGATGAGTCTGTACTGTGTCAACATTGAAGAAATCCCAAGAAAGTAAAGAACATCCGATATCACAACCAAAAACAATTCTATCTTGGATATTCAACTCATCTATGGCTTCCCCTAGGGCTTTTAATACTAGCCCATGACCGCAGCCAGGGCAGAATTTATGTGGTTTGGTTTCTACACGCCATGATTTAGGCATATTTGGTACTTTTGACATAATTTAACCCCCTTTCGCAAATTACAGACCTTTTACGTAATCTACTAATTCTTCTGCTGTAATACCTTGTCCTGGTTTAAAGTAATTTTCCAGAGGAACACTTTCCCCATAAATTGCATCTGTTACTAATTTACGTAGCTGTCCTTGGGCAGATTCAGCTACAATAATTTTCTTTGCTTTCTTTGCGATGGCTCTAAGTTGTTCTCCTGCAAAAGGTCGTAGGGTTACCGGACGAAAATGTCCTGCTTTAATTCCCTGCTCCCTTAAAGAATTTACAGCAGCCTGTGCAGCTCTTGTTACTATACCGTGAGCTATGATTACTATTTCAGCATCATCCGTATCAAATGTCTGATATTCTACTACTTCTGGAGAAATCTTTTCATATTCAGTGACTAAATTTTTGACAACCTCATAGAGTTCCTCTTCGGTATTGTATGTATTTCTTAAGTGATTGGGTTCACGGTCAATTCCTGGCATACCATCTGATCCTACGAAAGGATAAGTATTTGTCATCTCTATGCCTTTGATAGCAGGGTCATAGATATATAAAGATTCTCTCATTTTAGCCTGATAGCCATCTCCAAGTACACATGTCGGAAAACGATATTTCCAAGCAATATTGAAGGCTTTTATTGTATAATCAAACAATTCTTGATGAGAACCTGTAGAATAGACAATTCTAAGTCCTTCACCGTTTCCGCCGTAACAAGTCATGGTTACCTCCTGTTGTGAATAAATAACAGTCGCTGTTGATGGTCCGCCACGCTGTTGAACTACCTGAACTAGAGGTATCCTCATCATTTCGGCCATAGTCATAGCTTCTTGCATTAAGGTATTGCCGGGTCCCGCCGTCGCTGTAAACGCTCTCTTCCCAGATAAAACACCGCCACAAGTTGTAAAACCAGCAGATATTTCATCTTCTGTTTGAAGGAACTTCCGGTCATACTTAGGGGCAAGACGTGTCCAATAGTGCATAATCTCATTTTGTGGAGTTATGGGATAACCATACATAATGTCTACATCTGCGGCCAAGGCTGCCCAAGCAACTACCTCATTACCAGTCATGAATACTCTTTTTTCGCCTTGAATTGGCTTTTCTGCCATTAAAAACCACCTCCATGTTATTTTTAAAACCATTCTTTCTAATTTTATGTCTATGTTAAATGGATCATATTATGGAAATAACACTTTAATATTTTCCATTGTTAACAAGTAATTGTCAAGTATTTATTCATATTTTGTGAGTTTTTTTTGTGCATTTATTTTATGCAAATAATTGGATATATAAACTATTTTTAATTCCTAATATAAGCATACCTAAATATGTCGGGGAAATGTCAAGACCCCTGCCGATAGTAATTATGCAGGGGCTCATGAAATATTGTTATTTTTTATTAATATTCTGTCGTAATTCATCTCGCCCTTTTCTCACAACCTGCAGGGTCTTTTCCAATTCATTCTGAAGCTGCAGCATGACATCATCAGCATAACTAAAGGCACCTTGCGTAACTTCCTTTGCAATACTCTTTGAATTATCAATTATCTCATCACTTTGCAATTTAGCTAGTTTAACTACTTCACTTTCTCCAGCGATACGTTCAAGCTTCAATTTAGCTGATTCTACAATTGTCTCTGCTTCATTACTTGCCTCATTTAAAATCCTCTCTTTTTCACGCAAAATCCATTCAGCTTCATGAATAGCACTAGGAGTTAAGGCTCTAAGTCTATCAATAAAACTGTATAGTATATCTTCATGAATAATTAATTTACCCGTCATTGGAATACGAGAACATTCTTCAATCATATTTTCAATTTCGTCTATTAATCTTAGTATGTCCATACTCAATCCTCCAAGTTACAGTTATATTTATAAAACCATATGATTGTATCACCATATACATTTTTCTTATAGAGTATCAATCTCCCGAACGTTTCTGCAAGAATTCTTTTATTGTTCGTTTCGGCAATAACCAGACTACCATCCTTTAGCAGTGAAGCGTTTTCCAACAACATTAAAATAGTATCATATTTTTCCATTTCATAGGGTGGATCAAGATATATAATATCAATACACTTATATAGTTGTTTATCTAAAAGCTTTATCAGCAATTCTGCATCCATGTTGTAAATCTGGCATTTATCCTCTAGATGACAAGCTAATAAGTTCTGTTGGATTATCTCTTTAGTTTTTCTATCATACTCATTAAAATAGCAGAATTTTGCCCCTCTGCTTAGAGCTTCAATACCTATGGCACCAGTACCGGCAAAAAGGTCTAAAAATACAGCATCTAATACATTACTTCCCAATATGTTAAAGACAGCTTCTCTAACTCGTTCTAATGTCGGCCTGGTTTTCAAACCCTTTTGAGAGCTTAATTTATGTCCTTTAGCCGAACCAGCAATTACGCGCAATATAATACACTCCTCGTCAAAAATTATACCACATTTATACACTATTAACGATATTTCCTTTATTTTTTACAAACAAATACTAGTTTCGTGACTTATAATTAGTTTTCCTTTTGCTAATAATAATTATT
>PHAD01000187.1 GCA_002841595.1 Firmicutes bacterium HGW-Firmicutes-12 | reverse complement strand
CCGAAATTGAAAAAATTAAAGCCATCATTGCAGACCCAGAACAGTCAAAAAACATTGATGTCGATGTAATGAGTGCAGATCTTGATGGTTTGATCCAAGACTTACAGGCTTATAAAGAAGCGGTTTCTGTTCCCTTAAAGTAACTAGAGTGGATTTGACAAACAAAGAAGCTATACAGCAAAGGGATTTTGGGGTATAGCTTCTTTATTTTCACACAAAATTGTGATTAGTAAAGCTCAGGGCAAGGAAATTATGCAAGAATTAGATTTTGATGATACAGAAGCTTCAGATGATAAAACACTGGGACTTGAAATTGAAGATATGAATAAGACTATTCAAGCAAGTGTAAGAGATATTGCTTTAACATATTATGATAGGACATGCAAATATAAGGACGGCATTCCAACGATCATGCGGGAAATAGAGCGAGTTGGGGATGGGGACAAGAAGGTCTGGAATATTACGGTTCGTGAGTTAAACGGTAAAGAAATGAAAGTTGTAAAAGAATATACAGAGCCTTTGGAAGAGTAATTTTTTGGCTTGTATTTGGACATGTTAGAACCATCCGAAGATTAAAGAGATAGTTATTTTAGCTATTTTAGGCAGGTATGTGTATTGCAGAAAACACTTAGGTGGCAGTGCTATAAAGCTTTATATCGCGCTGGATTTTTTAGTGCGGGAAAATTTGAAAGGGGAGAAATTAATGAAAAGAAAGACACTACTTATGGTTCTGATACTATGTATAGGAATGATGCTTTTCTCGACGGCGGCCTTTGCGGTTGGGGAGTTAGAGATTGGGTCGGGAGTAAATAATCACAATATTTATGCCAATGGCAACGCGATTATCATTGAAAAAGTCAGCGATACTTACCCCTTATTATCCAATATCTATCTGGATAAGGGCGTCATTGGTACGTACGAAGATGTAACAGATACAATTGTTGACCTCTTTTCACTTGGGCTGATCCCAGATAGCGGCGGCTACGACCTCTCGAATTACAATATTTATGGTGGAAGAGGAACCGTAGCTGCGTTGGTAGGTAACACCCAAATTACTATGCTCGGTGGTAAGGTTCAGAATCTAATGGGCGGAGGGAAACTTTACCCGGTTACCGGCGATACGTATGTCACCATGAGGGGCGGTCAGGCCAATTCCGTCTTCGGAGGCTCGGTAGACACCGACGTTAATGGCAATACGAATGTTACTATCAGCGGTGGCACGGTCTGGGGCGTTTACGGCGGTTCTGGTAGTGGCGATGTTACAGGTCATACGAATATTACAATTAGCGGCGGTACGTTCACCGTCGTTTATGGCGGCACTAACAGTGCTAACGATCCCGCTACTACCCAAAGTACGAATATTATCATTAGCGGTGGCACATTCTCCTCCGTTTATGGCGGCGGGGAGTATAGTGGTGGTACCAATGTTAATGGTAATACGAATATTACCATTAGCGCTGGCACGTTTAATGGCATCATCCATGGAGGCACATGGGCTGGAGATATTATCGGCAGTACGAATGTTACCATCAGCGGCGGCACGTTTGCGGATACAATTTACGGCGGTAGTAGGTCCGGCAATATTTCAGGCAGTACGAATGTTACCATCAGCGGGGGCACACTTACAGGAGTCAATGGTAGATATAGCATAGGTGGTACTATTACCGGCTCAAGAAATATCCGAATCAGCGGCGGCAGCATTAACTCCACAGTGACAGGTTATACTGCTGGGAAGTTGACAAAAACTGACGGCACAACGCCTGTCTACAAAACCACGCTCACGCTACTAGGCATTAGCGCCATAACAGATGTAAGTGGCGGCAGTTTGACCCTGGGTGGAGCAGCAGCTTCTGGCTATGGCTTGACAGATGTTAAGACCACGGACGCCGGTTTGTTGACCTTCTACCTACCCACCGGCGCTGCGACAGCCGCATACGCCCCGAATAATTATGCGGTAACGGTGGTGAACAATGACAGTAATGCCTTTGCAACAGTAAGCAGCAATGCAGGGTTGACAACCGTAGCAGCGCTAACGGATGCAACTCCGGGACCACAAAGTGGAGCAGATTCAGACAATGCCATAGCCTGGGAAGTGAACGTGGCAAATGCCAAATCCACATTAGCCCTCGGAGACATTGCAGTGGCGGAAAATGCAACCTTCAAGCTGTACTCTAATGCTGCTTTCACCACAGAAATCACAGGTGCAGATACACTTCCTCTAGCAGTAGGAGACACATTAGCTTATATCAAAGTCACAGCTCAGGATACGACAACGGTCAAATATTATGCGGTAACCATAACCAGAGCAGCAGATACTACAGCACCGTTGGTTACATCTGTGAGCGTTCCCTCCAACGGTACGTACACTAATGGGCAAAACTTGGATTTCACCGTCAATTTTAGTGAACCAGTCACTGTATTCGGTGGAATTCCCTATCTGAATATAAATATTGGCGGTTCTGTTATTATTGTCATATATGAAAGCGGAAGCGGTACTTCGGCGTTAGTTTTCCGCTATACCATAGTGAATAAGAATGATTTCGACGGTATTGAAGTCAATTCACCTATAGAGGCTAATGGTAGTACAATAAGGGATGCAGCCTTGAACGATATCACAAATTGGGCACTGGTAGGAGTGGGTAGCACAACCAACGTGCTTGTTGATTGTACAGCACCGATACTAAGTGCGACAAGCTCAAGTAGTGTGACAGCAACAAGTGCTGGTATAAACTTTGCTTCAGATGAAGCGGGGACCTATTATTATCTGTTATATGCCGCTGCGGAAGCAGCACCTTCTGCAGCAACAGTAAAAGCACAAGGTGTCGCAGTAAAAAAAGGAACAGCAGCAGCATTGGCAGCAGCCAATAGCGCGAGTATAAGCGGATTAACGGCATCAACCCCCTATAAAGCATACGTAATTGTAGAAGATGCAGTAGGAAACAAATCCGAAGTATCAACGATTACATTTACAACAGCGGCAGCGCCAGTCCAAGCAACGCCGACTTTTAGCCCCGGAGCGGGAGCAATAGCCTTTGGAAGCACAGTAACAATCAGCTCAGCAGAAGCCGATGCCATCTACTACACAACTAATGGCACAGATCCAGCTTCATCAGTAGGAGGTGCAACATCGGAGTATGTGGGAGCACTAACAATAGACGCAGCTAAAACAATCAAAGCCATAGCCGTAAAAGCAGGCATGACCAACAGTGCAATAGGAAGCGCAGCCTATACCCAAGC
>PHAD01000186.1 GCA_002841595.1 Firmicutes bacterium HGW-Firmicutes-12 | reverse complement strand
CCATTATATCTGTTTTGCATGGGGGGTGACATTTTCCCTGATGAGTTATACCATGACATTATCACTGATCAACAACAATAGTATTAAAGATCGCTTGACAAATTACCTTCTTTTGTCATATAATCACATTAGAACAAATACCCATAGGGGGTATACGCAAATTGGAAGAAAAAGAACGTCTTGAAAATGTAGAGAGCATTAAAAAAAGGCTAAAGCGTATTGAAGGGCAGATTAGGGGTATACATCGAATGCTCAACGAAGATGCCTGCTGTACTGATATATTAGTACAAATATCAGCTGTTCGAGCAGCGGTATCAAAGGTAGGCATTATGATATTCGAAAATCATGCAAATAAATGCTTAGCCGAATCCCTGCAAGGGGAAGATAATAATAGTGAGCAGAAGCTTGCTGATTTGGTAAGTCTAATGAATAATTTCATTAAATAGGAGGCGGTAAATATGGCAAATAATAACGTAGTATCATTAGGGGATGACACTTTTAAACAAGAAGTATTGGAAGCAACCGGACCTATACTGGTAGATTTCTGGGCACCTTGGTGTGGACCCTGCAAAATGTTGGGTCCTGTCGTTGAAGAATTGGCAGGTGATTATCAAGGTAAGGCTAAGATATGCAAACTTAACGTAGATGAAAGCAGTAAAACTGCTGGAGAATTTGGCGTTATGAGCATACCTACTATGGTAGTTTTTAAAGATGGTAAAGAGGTTAACCGGCTAGTAGGTTTCATGCCGAAGGCCAATATTGCTAAAGTGTTAGATCAAATATTATAAGTAAAAAAAGAACGAAGCTACATTGCTTCGTTCTTTTTTATCAGTTTATTAATATTAAAGTTTATTTAAGTTGCTCAAGTTTTTGGGCAACATTTTTCATTTGTATTTCTAAGTTCTGAACGGCATCGTTCATGACTCTTGTTGTTTTCTGGGATTCAGCAGATTGGTCTGTTACTTTTCCTGTCTCTTCATTTTGCTTGTTAACTAGTGATATAACATCATCGACAAAAGGTCGGATCTTTTCAAGCTCCTGATTAGTTTTATCAGCTAGCTTTCTGATTTCATCAGCAACTACTGCAAAACCTCTGCCTTGATCACCAGCACGAGCAGCTTCTATTGCTGCGTTTAGGGCTAGAAGATTTGTTTGGTCGGCTATCTCTCCAATGGTTTCGACTATTGGAAGTAGATCAGTCGTTTTATTAGAGACATCTGTAGAAATTACTTGAAAACCTTGAATTTTATCAATTATTGTAGAAAACTGTTGTAGCGTTATTTCGGAGCTTGAAGATATCTCTGAAACATTACTAGTTATTCCGGAGAATATGGTCGATACCTGGTGTAAAATTTCGGTAGCCCTTTCTGCATTATTTTCTGCTTCAAGTGACTTTTCTTCAGCTCTTTTTTTATGCAGTTCCGCTTGCTGTACAGATTGTTCAATCTGCTTTTTCTCTAAAAGTATTTCCTTTTCTTTATATAAGAAACAGTTATCTGGCTTGTTTAATCCGTTTAAGATTGCATCGGCCATCTCATGACAGGTTCTGTAGCCACAAGCACCACAATTCCTGATATCATCTTCGTTTTCTTTATGCATTTTAGTGAACGTATTTTCAATTTCTTTCACAGGATATCTTGTAATTGTATCGTTTTCAGAGAGGTTACGATATTTTTTATAGCTAAAATCATTGTTTTTTATAGCTTTTTTCATAAATTTCTTCAAAATTGAGGCGATCTTTTTATTCTTTGTATTTTTATAGGCTCTATCAGAAATAGCTCCCTCAATTCTATCAATGGTTTCATGGTGGTTAATGCAACCGGGGCCCATATTACAACCTTTTTCACAGTTAAGAATGTCAACGACTACGGGAAGGTAAGGGCTTTTTTCTTTTATAGATTTTTGCAGGTCAAAGAGATATTTATTATATACTAAAGGACCTTCAATTTTCGTGATAGCTTTTGGAGCAGTATCAGGGTATTGGTAAAGATAGGATTCTTTTAGTCCACCAGGAGTAGAAAAGTTTACGGCAATTTGGCTATCCACTGGACCATCAAATTCACTTTCAGCTAAATGAGTAAGGTCTATACCCTTTTCGATAAATAAATTATTTAAAGACTTAAAGGTTACATTATATTGTATAATTTTACTGTCAGCAAACTCGCGGCGTTTTGCCAAGCATGGTGATATGAAGGCTAATTCATCATATTCGGGATAATTATTCTTTACGTATATAGCAATATCATGTACAGGACTACCTGATGGGGCTAGGTGTTCAATCAGATCTGGACACTGTAGTTCTATATATTTGACTATGGCTGGACATGGTTGTGAAATAATGGGATACTTTGCTTTCCCAGAGGATATGGCCTCATGGTAGGCAGCGATAGTCAGTTCTGCACCTAGAGATACATCAAAAACAGCTCTTACTCCTATTTTCTTAAGCCCTGTTATCATTTTCTTTAATTCAAAATTGCTATGCGCTGAAGGAGCGACTAGAGCGGCAATATTTCTTACAGCCAAGTTTTGTAAGAAGTCGGGAGTATCATCAACAGGTATTCTAGCGCTTTTTTCCTCATCGCCACCATGAGCCTCAATACATGCTTCGATACAGGCGCCACAACCGATACAAAGGTTATCGTTGAGCTTGACAGTGTTCTCGCTGGCATCATTGCAGAACTTAATCGGACATACGGTGATACATCGATGACAGTTCATACAGTTATCCTCAATGATATCAACGACTTTAATCAGATTTTGCATATGCTGAATACTCCTTTTCGTTTATTTAGACAAAATATAAAACCATTTAGTTATAGGTATTAAGCTACTATTCGACAAATACCAAGAGAATCCTATTAATAATTAGTAGAAAAATCAATTTTTTTCATAAAATATGTTAAAAATAGTGTTTATATTGCAGGATAAGGAATACTCAGCTAAAATTTAATTAGCGGGAGGGTGATATTATGGACGATTTGTTTACCCAAATTAAGAAAAACAATAGTAAAGGAAGGATCCCTCTGGCGGCCAGGATGCGTCCTCAGGATTTGGATGATTTAGTAGGACAAGAAGAGATAGTTGGAGTGGGGAAATTATTACGAAGATCTATTGAGGCGGACCAGTTAGGTTCTCTTATTTTTTATGGACCGCCCGGAAGTGGGAAAACAAGCCTTGCTTACGTAATTTCCCAGGCAACTAAGGCGTATTTTGTTACACTAAATGCTGTTACGTCGGGA
>PHAD01000024.1 GCA_002841595.1 Firmicutes bacterium HGW-Firmicutes-12 | reverse complement strand
AACGAGAAAGGTATATGAAAGACAAAAAGAAACTCTCGATCTAACGCTGCTTTCAAAGAAGTGATATACAAAAGAGACACCTAGTTTAATTCTGGTGTCTCTTTTGTATATAGCCTGCAATTTTTTGTTTTAAAATTTCACTCTCATTACTAGTATCTCACAGCGGCAGTTTATGTAAGATAATTGTGAAAATAACCATCCCTAGTAAAGCGAAAGGATAGGTAGCGCCATATCCTGCCGCCGGATCATCACTTCCTACCGAATCCACTGCAGCACCAAGGCCAGGAGTCGAGGTCATTCCACCACAGATTGCACCCGATAAAATAATCCAGTTGATTTTAAAAATATATCTGCCAATAAATACACCTACAAGTATAGCTATAGTTCCGACTAATATAGAGACTATCGCTAAATATAGGCCTGATCTTGCTACCGCATCAAAAGCACTAAACCCATAACGCAATCCCACTATAGCCAGGAAAAAGCCAAGAGCTATGTCTCGGATGCTCCCGAGGATTTTTTCGTCCATACGAAAATTCAGAGGACCGATCTTTCCAATATGACCTAAAAACAAAGCTCCTATCAAAACACCCCCAGTAGAACCTAGAGAAAACATACCTAGTCCAAAACAGGATAGATTTAACTCAATCATGCCTATCGTATACCCGCTAATACATACTAGGGCAAAGGCGACTAGATCAAAGTTCCCCTCGGGTAAACTTTTACTGGTAGCGACTCTTACCTCTTCCATTTCACGTCTGAACTTCTCCTTCTCTAAAGACAAATCTATTCCTAAAATCCCTGGTATCAAATTCATTGCTAATATTACAATTAAGACACCAAAAGGATAACCGATAGCATAACCAATACCCACTCCTGCTTCGGCATTTCTGATGTATTGGCTTGTCATTTCTGCATTCAATTCCTGTATCTGTTCTACTCTGATAGTTCCCGTTTTATCGAGTACCCTCAAGAAGCGCTCCTTTTCAGCTTTACTCATTGCTGCATAGTTCATAGCTTGCAGCTGTGCTTCATCCTTAGCGGTTTCAAGGGCAGCAGCTAAACCAGGTGAACTGGTTAGCGACCCAGTATACACTCCTGAAACTTCATAATGATTCATATCCTGGTTAAAAACAGCTGCCCCATACGTACAAGCTGCCCCTACTGCTGTAATTACTACTCCTAATACAATAAATTTCAAACCATATCTTTTCATGATAGCGCCGATATCTTTGGCTACCAACAAGCCAACCGCTGCAATAAAAAGAACCAAAAATAAATTAAAATAACTTATATCTATAACACCTACCGAAATTAGCTTTTGAGCAATTTGATAAAACGGAGATTGTTCCGTAAAGCTTTGTGCATAGTTCATAACTCCCCAACTGATAAACATTCCAGTAAATAAGACACCTGAGCTTCCAAAATCGAACCTACCAATTCTTATTTTTCCAATAACTATTCCTGTAATTAGTGAAATACACATGAGTACAAATGGATTCATCAGCCATGCTTGATAACTGAAAGTCATATTATGTACACCCTTTCGAGCCTTTAGTAGTATTTACTGCGAAGTCTACAACTACATTATATTATAACGAAAAAAACCACTTTCAGTATAACTGAAAGTGGTTTTTTTCGTTATTTCATTATTTTACAGATATTATTGGTAAATTCTACAGGGTCACTAATCGATAATCCTTCAATAAGCAAGGCTTGATTGTATAATAGTTCGGTATAGAGCGCAAGCTTATCTTTATCATTATCGTAAGCATCCTTTAAGGATTTAAAAACATCATGATTAATATTGATTTCTAAAATCTTATCTGCTTTCATTTCAGCATTATTGGGCATAGCACTCAGTATCTTTTCCATTTCAATGGATAGCTCACCTTCATTGGCTAAACAAACTGGATGATTTTTCAACCTCTTCGAGGCTCTGACGTCTTTGACCTTATCTGACAACTTGTTCTTCATATAGTCGAATAAATCCAAGTTATCTTGCTTATTCTTATCTGAGGATTCATCATTTTCAGCTGTATCTATACCTAGATCGTTGCTCGATACAGATTTAAATTCCTTTTCCTGATAATTCATCAACATCTTTATCGCAAACTCGTCCACATCATCAGTAAAATAAAGAATTTCATAACCTTTATCTGCTATAAGCTCAGTTTGAGGCATCTTTTCTATTCTTTCATTTGACTCTCCTGAAGCATAATAGATGTATTTTTGCTCTTCAGGCATTCTACTTACATACTCATTCAAAGTAACCATTTTTTTCTCTTTCGAAGAATAGAACATTATCAATTCTTTTAGGGTTTCCTTGTTGCTTCCAAAATCACTATACAGACCGTATTTTAACTGTCTTCCAAAAGACTTGTAAAACTGCTCGTATTTTTCTCTATCATTCTGCAAAATATTATCTAGTTCATTTCTTATTTTAGACTTAATATTTTTTGCTATAAGCTTTAGCTGACGATCATGTTGTAACATTTCTCGCGATATATTTAGTGAAAGATCTTCTGAATCCACCATTCCTTTGACAAAGCTAAAGAAATCAGGCAATAGATCAGAGCACTTATTCATTATCATTACGCCGTTTGCGTACAACTCTAAACCCTTTTCATATTCTTTAGTATAGAAATCATAAGGTGCTTCTGCAGGAATAAAAAGAATAGCATTATAGCTGAATGCACCCTCAACGCTAATATGAATGTGTTTTAATGGTTTATCAAAGCCGTATCGTTTCTCCATATAGAAGTTCTCATAGTCCTCAGGTATTAGCTCATTTTTATTTTTCTTCCAAATTGGCACCATGCTATTAATAATCTGTTCTTCAATATAATCCTCATATTCTTCTTCGCTACCTTCTTTAAGTCTTTTTCCGGATATATCCATTTTTATTGGATATCTAATGAAATCAGAATACTTCTTGATAATAGCTTTTATTCTATATTCGTCTAAGTACTCATCATACTTTTCATCCTCTGTATCTTCTTTAATTTTGATAATAATATCAGTACCTACGGTATCCTTATCAGCTACAGACATGGTATAACCTTCTACACCGGTTGATTCCCATTTATAAGCTTCATCACTACCTAAGGCTTTGCTGATGACCGTTATCTTATCGGCTACCATAAAGGCCGAATAGAATCCTACCCCAAATTGGCCTATAATATCATGTCCGTCCTTAATCTCGTTTTCTTTTTTGAAGGCTAATGAACCACTTTTAGCTATTACGCCTAGATTACTATCTAGCTCCTCTTTCGTCATTCCAATCCCTGTATCAGATATCTGCAGAACTCTATTTTGTTTGTCTGTGTAGATCTTAATATAATAATTAGCTTTATCAAAACTCACAGCATCATCCATCAGGGCCTTATAATAAATCTTATCGATGGCGTCGCTGGCATTTGATATAAGCTCCCTTAAAAATATTTCTTTGTGGGTATAAACTGAATTAATCATCAAGTCGAGCATTCTTTTAGATTCCGCTCTAAACTGCTTTTTAGACATATCAATTTCTCCTTTCGCAATAAACATTTAGCACTCTCGTTAATTGAGTGCTAATACTCTTATTAATTTACATATTTTATATCCAGTTGTCAACTATTGGGCAATAAAATTCTTTGCGTTATTTATAACATATGTTATTTTTAACATATGTTATAAATAATTTTCGAGGTGAGTGTTATGTCAATCAAATTTGCTATATTAGGTATGCTTAGCTGGAAATCCTTCACAGGATATGAATTAAAAAAGATATTCGAGGAATCCTCCATTTTGTATTGGTCAGGTAATAACAATCAGATCTATAAAGCCCTCATTCAACTCCTTGATGAAGGCTTGGTTACAAATGAGTTAATCCATCAGGATAGTTCTCCATCCAAAAAAATTTATACAATAACAGATAGTGGACTAGCAGAATTAAAAGATGGTGTTCAATCAACCCCTTTTTCTCCTGAATTCAAAAAACCCTTTTTGATACAACTCGCCTGGTCTGATTTCTTGAATGAGCAGGAATTAAACAGTTTATTGTCAAGTTATGAGCACGAAATCAAAATGCAATTACTTATACAACAGGAACAAAACAAACGCACCATTAATTCTCCTAAAAGAACCCCTCGTGAAGCTTTTTTGTGGGATATGATATCAAAAAATATTATATCCTCATACAAAAATGAATTAGATTGGGTTCAGGAACTCCGTCATAAGCTATTTGAGGATCTTGTTACTGAGGAGAAAAGTAGAATGAACTATCAAATCATAGAAAGTAATGATAAAAAATACTTAGAGCTAGTCTCTACTGCCACTCCATTAAATACTGAGCAAGATGCTCTTGACTTAGTATCTTTATGTGGGGAAGCGGATACAAACCTGCTCCTTCTCCAACATTACACGTTATCAGAAGATTTCTTTAAGCTAAAAACTGGAGTAGCCGGTAAAATAAAGCAAAAATTTATTAACTACCATGTTAAAGTAGCAGCCATCGTCCCTAATATATCCTTGTATCAAGGTAAATCAATGGAAATGATTGTCGAAACTAATAAAAGTAATCACTTCAGGATTTTCGAGTCAAAAGAATCAGCAGAGCTTTGGCTCTTAAAATAATTTGAGAGGGATGCAAAATGAATAAATATAAACCTGTATACAAATCGAAATCTGGAAAAGAGGCTATCTTAAAAAAATATACTGAATTTCTTAGCAAATGGCCTGTTCCCCATGAGGATTTTTACATCGATACTTGTCTTGGCAAAACCTTTATTAGAAGAAGTGGTGATAAAACCTTACCACCACTTCTTCTTCTACATGGCACCAGTTCAAATTCAACTATTTGGGTTGGTGAATTTATAGTGACTGGCTAGAAGAAGTAATGCAAAAGCTTCTACTTTCAAAAGCCTCTATCGTTGGGCTATCCCTAGGTGCATGGATGTCCGTGAGTTATGCTGTAAATCATCCATCAAAGATAGAAAAACTGGTTTTGCTATCTCCATCGGGTATCGGTTCTCAAAGAGTATCCTTTTTATTTAAAGCAATCCCATGGATGCTAATGGGAGATATCGGGATCGATAAAATAACTCAACTAGTAAACAGCAATCAACCACTACCTCCTGAAGCCATTGAATACACTAAGCTCATTGCCCGTAATTTCAATTTGCGTACGGAAACTGTTCCTATTTTTAAAGATGAAGAACTAAAGCAACTTACTATGCCGCTATTACTATATTGCGGAGAAAAAGATGTCTTGTTAAACTCTCATCAGACAATAAAACGTATTAAAGAATTACTACCTAATGCAAGTACAAATCTTCTTCACGATTATGGGCATGTTCTAATAGGCTTAACCGATAGAATAATCAACTTTTTAAATTCCAATACATAAAATTAGTTACCCGTTTCCATTTCAATCCCAAACATACCTGAAATATCAGTATCTTCAATTATTCTGCGGCTTTTTACTTTTGATTTTCCAAGTAAAGTCTCGGTCTTTTTACTGATAGTGTCCGAAAGAAGATCCTCAATATTTACGTTTCGAAGAATGAAAAACAAGCTAGGATCATCATCAAGTCTGGCTCCTACCCCATACATGGTCGCAGCCACATGCTTGCACATATTAGCCCAGTCAGGACAGCTGCATTCTATGATCATCTCTTTCGGGGTGGGGAACAACCCTTTGCCCTTTGCTGTGAACAACTCAGAAAGTGCTATGGGGAACTTGCCTGATATTAACTCCTGCAATGATTCAATTTTTCCTGCACACTCACAAGTAATTGCTTCCCAATTATCCTTAGACAGCGGTTGAATGCTAATATTGACCTGATAAGGTTTTTTTGCGCTCCCTTGAACTAGAGCACTTATTCTACCTTGCGTAAGTTTAAGGTCAAGTACCGCCCCGTGACGAATGTAGCTGCGACCTCTGTCTATCCTGTACGCATAGTCTGAATAGCTCTCCAGATTATCGTTCCAAGACTTTCCCCACCATGTTGTGGTTAATTTCCTTCCTGTAATTATTACAGGAGAAATATCCGGATTCTTCTTTCTTAATCTTTCAACGATTTTTTGAGCTTTCACTATTTTTTCCGCAACTGATGTATATTCTTTGTAACTACTATCAAATGACATATTGTATACCTCACAGACTTTATCATTAATCCTTCTGTCTTAATATCAACACTAGCGAAATGAAATTCAACTTAGAAAGCTGAGAGCTTGAATAACTCCACTAGCTCTCTATTATCCATTTCAGTAATCCAGTTTTCCTGAATATCGGGAATGATTTCTTGTAGCAATTTTGTTTTATCCTCAATCATTAGATCAATTTTTTCTTCAATTGTACCCTTAGTTATGAATTTATGAACAATCACATTGTTCATTTGCCCGATCCTGAAAGCCCTATCTGTAGCCTGATTCTCAACAGCCGGATTCCACCACCTGTCAAAATGTATAACATGGGTGGCAGACGTAAGATTAAGACCGATCCCACCAGCTTTAATTGAAAGCACCATAAAAGGAACATACTCCCGTCCCTGGAATTTAGCAACAATATCCTTTCTTTTATTCACAGCCGTTGCACCATGCAAGACAAGTCCTTTATGTTGAAATACGATCTCCAAGAAGTCCTTTAGTGGCTCGGTGATTTCTTTAAATTGGGTAAATATAAGAACCCTTTCACGTTTTTCAGAAATAGTTTCACAGATTTCACGTAGCCTTGCATATTTCCCGCTTTCCTCCTCAGCATAGTAATTCTGCCCGAGAAATTGGTCTGGATGATTGCATATCTGCTTTAGTTTCATCAGCGATGATAGTACAAGCCCTTTACGTTCTATACCTTCCGCAGAAGATTCAAGCTTAGTTTTCAGTTCACTAACTAGCTTGTTATAAAGCACTACCTGTTTTTTTGTAAGTGTTGAATAAGTTTTCATTTCAATTTTGTCAGGCAAATCTGAAATAATTTGTTTATCTGTCTTCAAGCGTCTCAGTATAAATGGGCTTACAACCCGCTTCAATTTAGCATAACCCTCAGGAGTTTCCGTAAGTTTCTTGGTGAAATTGTTAAACTCCTTGGCACTTCCTAAAAGCCCCTTATTCAAAAAGTCAAATAATGACCATAAATCAGAGAGACGATTTTCTATCGGTGTACCTGTCAACGCAATTCTATAAGAGGCTTTTATTTGTTTAACACTCTTAGTTTGCTTCGTGCCTGGGTTTTTTATTGCCTGGGCCTCATCCAATATTAATGAATCCCAAGTTATGCTCTTTAGCCAATCATGTTTTAAAAGCATTCCATAGGTCGTTATAAAAAGGTCATATCCTTTAATGATATCACTTTCGTTTTTATCTGTATTTTTATTTTCGGAGGGATGGATTACATAATATTTCAGGGATGGAGCAAATTTAGCAATTTCATTCATCCAGTTACCTATCAGAGAAGCAGGTACTATCAATAGCGCTTTTTCTTGCTTCTTTGTTCGTATATAGTTCAGAAGTGCAATTACCTGGACTGTTTTTCCAAGACCCATATCATCAGCAAGACAGGCACCAAGCCCTAAGGTTTTCATGAAATGGAGCCAGTTTACGCCCCGTTCCTGATAAGTACGTAAACTTGCATGAAACGCATCACCAGAGGCAACTGTTTCAATAGTATCAGGATACTTGAGCTTATTCACAACTGAATTAAGCCATTCTCCGTTCGTCACTTCAAGTTCACAGGCATCTTCTGAAATATTCAATACTTTTTGGGCATTCAATTGAAATCGCATGGCTTCAATCATACTAATATCGGTCTTGTTCATCAGTTTTCGGGCTTGTTCATAGGCCTTTAATGTTTCCTTTAACCTCTCACGATTAACCTCCACCCATTTACCCTTAATCAAAGTAAGACCTTCTGTTTCAGAAAGCAACTTCTTTAATTCGTCAACACTAATTTTTTCTCCACCCAGCAATAATTCAGCGTGAAAATCCACAAGCGCATCAAAGTTCAAGCGGGAAGGCGTTTTATCTCCAACACTAACAGTCATTTTTAATGAAGCTGCTTTATTTTTCCACCAATTGGGTATGCGACATAAAATACCTGCTTGTTCATAAATAGGTATTTCTTTAAGAAATATATAGGCCTCTTCGGCTGTCAAACTAAGTGGATGAAATATTTCTCCCGTTTCAACGATTTCAGAAATAAAAATACTACTATCCGAGGCCTTATTCACGGTTGAAAGTAGATCCAGCAGCTTTCTGCTATTTTCGCCATATTGAGCTATGGCATTCTTTAAGGGAAGATGCTTTGATTTCCCTTCTTTTGAAACATCCGAATAGGTTGCCAAAAAAGCGAATGGATATTCCTCCTTATTACTCTCGACCAGATGAAAGAAAACCCGCCCCACTAGATGAACGTTAGGATTAAGATTAGCTAGAAATTCTGCGATACTGCCCTGATATGTCTGGATCATTTTACAAAAGAGCTGATTAAGCTTTTCCCATACATTTTCAATCCAAGCCTCATCCAAATGTTCAGCACCATTTAGATATGGTACCTTCTCCAAAAGATGTTTAATCTCTTCCTCTTCTATTACAACCACAATTTTGTCACGTAATGCTTCAATATCAGGACTCATCGCTAGCTTCTTGACAAATGTAGAAGCAATCAATCTGAGATATTGAAGAGACTCAGATATAGCTACTGTTTGGCTTGAGAAGCCTATATATAAAAGGGCTTCATTGGCATTTTCCAAAAAGCATTTGTATACATCTTCTTGGAAAACAATTTGACTCCTTTTTATCTCTTCTACACTTAACTGCCAGTCAAGTTCAAACGAACCAGCCTCTTTAATTATTGCAATAAGTTCTTTATCATTATACAAGACCACAAGCCCATCCTTTCAAATTTATCATATTGATTTCGAGGGGATTTTTAAATGTTCCTTAAATTACTAATTCGTTTTTCCAGAGGAGGATGGGTCATGAAGAGGGAATCAATATTGTGATTTTTACTAAGAGGATTTACTATAAACAAACCAGCAGTGGCCTCATTGGCAAATCCTTCTTCAATAGTTTTCTGAGGGTTGTTATACTTAGCCAATTTCTCCAAGGCCGAGGCTAATCCAATAGGATAACCCAAGGTCCTAGCAGCAGTGGCGTCAGCTAGGTATTCTCTATTGCGGGACAAAGCCATTTGGATCAGCTTCGCAATAAGGGGCGCAAAAATTATTATAATCATGCCAATGATCATCATGATAGCATTCCCTCCATCCCTTTTGCCGCGGCGCTGACCTCGCCCTCCATAGAAGAGGCTCCTTCTAAAAAACGCGGCCAAGTAAACAAGGGTTCCGGTAAGAACAATCGCTATACTGCTGAACAATATGTCATAGTTCTTTATATGGGATATTTCGTGAGCGATTACTCCCTCCAATTCCTCCCTGTTCATAATATTAAGTAGTCCACGAGTTACTGCAATAGCTGAATTCTTCGGGTTTCTTCCTGTGGCAAAAGCATTCGGAATATCGGTTTCAATTACATAAGCCTTCGGTGTGGGTATATTGGCCGCTATAGCTACACCTTCAATTGTATGATGAAGATAAGGATCCTTTTCCTTAGCCACAGGGTGGGCATTAGCCATACGCAAAAGAATCTTGTCACTATTGTAATATGTAAAAAAGCTTCCTAGCAGCGCAATGACAAGGGCCATTGTGGTAAAAAGATAGGCCGATTCCTTGGAAAAATTATAACTAATGGAAAAGACAACAACCCCAATGAATAGACAAAATAGTAATAAAAACAAATAGGTTTTACCCTTATTGCTGTTTATTTGCTGATGCATTTGCATTCCTTTTACCTCTTGCTTTTAGAATTTTACTTTGACCGCTTTACGGGCCTCAGGATCATCAACCTCGAAGGAGTCTTCCGGTTTAAAATTAAACATTCCGGCAATAAAGTTGGCAGGAAACTTTTGAATGGCAATATTATAGTCCATAACAGAATTATTGTATCTTTGTCTAGCATAACTGATTTTATTTTCCGTCCCGGCCAGTTCTTCCTGTAACATTAAGAAATTTTGGGAAGCTTTAAGATCCGGGTAGTTTTCCGATACAGCAAAGAGGGATTTTAAAGCCCCGGCCATCATATTTTCGGCTTCAGCCCTGCCCTTTACGGTATCTGCCCCCATAAAGGCAGTACGGGCTTTTGTGACTGTTTCTAGCACATCTTTTTCATGAGTCATATATCCTTTTACCGTCTCTACCAGGTTGGGAATCAGGTCGAAGCGGCGCTGCAGTTGTGTATCAATCGTAGCCCAAGCATTTTTTACCGCATTTTTGAGAGTGATAAGCCTGTTGTAAAGAAATATAACAAACAATATTACTGCCCCCACTATACCCAAAGCAATATACATAGTTAACACCTCTTTCGGCTAATTTAGTTCATTCCTTACTATTATAACTGACCTCCTTTCTAGACGCATTATTATATTAAAAACTTGAGATAACATATTTTTTCATTTCGTCTGTAACTAGATCCTTTTTCTTTCATATTTTAAATATATAAACAATAATTATAGGAGGACCGAATATGAATAAACTACTTATTTTCATATGGATAGCTTCTACTATTACTATAGCTGTTGATGAATTAAAAGTACTTCTAGAAGCAAGTATTCAACAAATATTTCCAACTACAGCAAAAGTTAAATGGGGAATACTAGGTAGTACTATCTTTGCTTTTTGGGCAGTTTTTAGTTACCAAACAGGGCTGTTGTTTAATATCGGTATTCAATATAATAATATTTATTTTAAATTTTTTGATTTAACTATTACGTCTTTGATAACTGCCGGTGGTGCTGCTGTTGTATATGAATGGATTGAGGCTATTAGATCATCCCGAAATACGGATACTGCTAACTCAACTCGTAAATAAGTAAAAATTTAAAGGGCACAAACCCATAAGTTTATGCCCTTTAGATTTTTCTGATGGTAATCTATGCTTAACTGATATACCTTTCATAGTATCATCCCTCTATTCATTTGGTGCAACCTTTTTAGTATCTAGTAGGTACCAAAATAAGAGCTTGCGTTGTTCTACTCATCATGTCCCTCCTTCATATTTTCCAATAATATTATCCTGCAGTATGTGCTAATTTATACCGATCCATAAAATCCACCCCAATATTAAATCCTACCATTTAGATTAAAATATCAAAGTAAAAGGGAGCTTAAATATGCTCCCCCTTTACTTTGATGCAAACGAATAGTAAGGGTAAAAAAAAGAAAAACTACACTCGAGGTGTAGAAATGAGAATTATGAGGATATCCGAAAAAATCGGATATATTGGTAAGAATAGACGCCAAAAACAAAAGATGATCACTTTAGGCGAAGCATATTCGTTGTGGACTCTTATGGAGTTTCGATATGATGCCTTAATCACTACAAAGACACTGTATGAATTTACCAAAGATGCAGATCTTAAAGTAATAATTGAAAGAGGTATAAATGTGTTAGAAGCTCAGGAAATCACCTTAGAAAAACTCATGAAAGAGTTCCTTATCCCTATGCCCGATAAACCTCCTAAATATGCAAATATTTCTGTGGATGTAGGTACTATAACCGACAAATTCATATTTAGAGATATCTATAACGGATTGTCTAATACCATGTTTAAACATATCTCTAACTATCAAAGAGCTCATGGTTCTTATTTAAGAGAAGTTTTTAGAAGGTTTCTTGTTCAGGAAATGGACTTATATGATGAATTTTATGAATATGGAAAACTAAAAGGCTATCTCCACGAACAACCCGCCTTTAGAATATAACTATTATAATCTGGCAAATTCTTTTGCTTTAATTATTGTTATATTGGGGGACAATAAAACAATAATTAAATATAGTATTAAGGAGTGACAAAAAATGGATTCATTAAATAAGCTTAATCAAGTACCTCTCGCCAATCTCTCTTCAGACGAATTGAATGAAATTAAAAATACTGAAGAGAAAATGGGAAAGAAATACTATCTTATTGCATTTGAAAAATAACTCTACCATAATTTAAATACCTGGTGTGTGAAGCCTTCTTCAATATACGGTTCTTGTAAATCCATGATTTTACTATCACTATCCAATACCATAACTTTTGGATTTTCTAGTGTAAACTTTGGCCATTTGGGCAGTTCGGGGATTTGGGGTTCCCCAGTTTTTATAAATGCTGCCCATGCCGCATTTATTCTCTCTGCTAATGGTACAATTTCTTTTTTTACATACAAATCATTCAAAATATCTCCCATAGGGGCTTTCCATACAAAAGGTAGCTCCATACAATGGCTTGCTTTAAGCGGGCTTTTATCCCAGTCAAATCTGTACATGAAAATAGATAAATCAGGATTGCGCACTAAATACTGCCTGGTCATTTGAATGCCAGCAATTCTATAGATATAATCAGACAACATAGATATATGAGCATCCTCTTTTTCACTCATCGTTGTTACATTATCTAAAATATATTTATGCGCTCTTAAAGCTGCTTTTGCATTTTCACCAAAGAATGTTTCAGCTACTTCTTTACTCAATGTCTTAAGACCGGAATTTAAAAAGAATACAGCTTCATCTTTATTAGTTCCTATTAGAATCGGTACCGATGTTGCTTCGCCTGTTGCAATTATATCTAAAGCGGAATCTTCTGCAAAATTTATACCATCAAATACCGGCCCATAGATATGTATTGTTTTTGCTCCTGAAATTACCTTATTCTCAACTTCTACTATTTTTTCTGTTGACATCGTTAACAGTTCTTTTGCTGTTTCTTTTGTTAAGCCAAAGTCTTTAATTATGTTATCCGCCACTCTCCGCGCTGTGTTAATATCTCTTATCGCTTGAGTTGAGCCACTTTGTAGTATTACTTTATGAAAAAGCCCTTTCGCAGTTTTCATTGTAAGTAATCCACCAATTTGTTTTGCGCCTGCAGATTGGCCCATTACCGTTATATTATTGGGGTCGCCACCAAATTCTTTAATATTATTTTTAATCCATTTTAAGGCTGCTACAAGATCAAGTATCCCGCAATTTCCTGACTCTTTGTATCTTTCTCCAAAGTATTCATCAAGCTGTAAAAAACCAAGTACGCCTAATCTATAATTTGTAGTCACGCATACGATATCTTTATCAGCAAAGGCATCTCCACGACATGAAGTTGAGCCCGAGCCTGTTTGAAATGCTCCCCCATGTACCCACAATACTACAGGTCTTTTTTTATCATCAGCGTTTGGTGTCCAGATATTTAAATATAAACAATCTTCATTTTTCTCTTCTTGGGGATCTAAAAAACTACTTAGTGCTTTATTTTGTGGACAGGCATAACCATATTTCGAACAATCTTTTACTCCCTCCCACGACATTGGTGCAATAGGCGGCATGAAACGAAGCTCACCAACTGGAGGTGATGCAAAGGGAATACCTTTGAAAACTTTAATACCGTTTTCATTAGTGCCTTTAATTCTCCCAAATGCAGTCTCTACAATCATGCATTACACCACCTTCTTTAATTATTGATTGAATAAAACTTTCACTTATATATACCATATATGATTTTGTATCTCAACTTCAAGCACCACTTACTCTGATTTTTCCTTCAACAGAATCTATTCCACGTATAATCATAGTAGCATTCCCTAATCCATTCTCTACTAAGATTTCCTGTAGACAAGGTATTTCTTTTCTCATCATCGTAATATTTACCTCAAACCTGGGCTGGCCATTATTCCCGTATCCTTTATAGGTAGTAACCGAATAACCTTTTTGACGCATAGCATCAGCAATGGCTATCGCTTTCTCTACCTTAGCATAGAGACTTATTTCAACTATCCCTAAGGCCATTCTATTCTCGATGAAGCTTCCTGCCCATGTTCCGGAAGTTTTTCCTAGAGCAAAAGCAAAAAGATATAGAAAACCATTTTCCTGGCTAACTTGGCTGATAGTTGAGAAGAAAATGACCGCATCTAAAAATACTATAATATAGACTGGCTTAATAATATTTTTCGCTAAAAATATTGTTTTGAGTGTACTTAAAGAATTTCCTACAGCATTAAGTAAGAAAATTAAAATGACCCCTGAAATTAATCCTAATGACATTATGTTCCTCCTTCTAACCTTCAATGAAAACAACCATATATATTTATGATGATTACCATCAAAGTATGACAAAAATTTAAAAATAAAAAAAATTAAGGACCGCCTTTGGCGATCCTATTTTCACAAACCTGATATTTATTTACTTTTCAACAACAAATAAATAGCCAATTAAATGATTCAGTACAACCAATTTGACACAAAGCTTACAATTACTTTTTTTCCACACTTACTTAAGTATATACTATCTACATCTTTTTGCAAGCCTTATTATTTATAAAGTATTCATTACTAGAATAGGTTCAGGACATAATTTGCTTGACCCTACCCACTAAACCACCAATCAACCTGACTTTTATGCCATGGGGATGATTAGCAGAACTGGTAAGAATAGCTTCTACTATTCCTTCAGTAAGTTTTCCCGATCGTTGATCTTGTTTCTGAACAATTAAAACTTTAGTTCCTATTTTTATATTGGCACGACTATTTCCACTCATAATACGTCTCCTTTTTTCCATGACTATACTATATCAATAGACGTGCCGTTTGTATATTAGCAGATGACACAAATTACTACATAGCCTGCAAAAATAGACTGACAGTTGAAACAACAAAATAAATAATACAAGCTATTGATGTATAGCCCCAGATATCTTTCATTTTTAACCCGGCTATACCCAACACTGGCAGCGCCCAGAAAGGCTGGATAAGGTTGGTGCACAAATCTCCGTATGTATAGGCATTGACGATAAGGTTATCGGCAACACCAAGTGCTTGACCGGCTTCCACTAAGATAGGGCCCTGTATCATCCACTGACCACCCGCCGAGGGTACGAACATGTTAACCACTGTGCAACTGAGAAAAGAGAAAAAAGGAAAAGTAAATGTCGTAGAAAAACTTACAAACCACAGAGCGATGATACTAATCAATCCTGATCCTGACATCATCCCCATAATTCCTGCATAAAAAGGAAACTGCAGAATTATGCCGTAGACTGATTTAACCGAATCAATTACAGCATTAACGTAGTTGATCGGGCTTTTGTGTAGGGCTAGACCAACGATTAAAAACGTAAAGTTTAGAATGTTTAGGTTCAAATCAAAACCTTTATTTATAAAATGATTGATTATATACAAAAGACCCCCGATTACTACTATTAAGGTGATAACCCAGCTATTTTCAAGATAAGAAGCAAGAGTTTTCTCTTGAGTCACGGTAACGCTAGAAGATGCTACCTCTGTTTCAACTTCTAAGCCCAGCTTACTTAACGAATGAATTTCCTCTTCTTTGGTAGGTCTCATCAGCTTGAAAGCCAAGGCAGTAAGTACCGCAATTACGATAACAGTGATTAATGTGGCGGGATGCAGTATTGTCTGTGAAACAGGTATAAGACCAATTTTTTCTTCAAGGAAGTGACCGGGGGTGTTTACAAGTAACGGTGCAGTTATGGAAAGGCCGAAAATTCCAGCATAGGCACCTGAATAGGCAGCTGCAATCAAGAGTGGGAAATCCGTGTCTTTGTTTTGCGCTGCCATTTGTTTTGCTATCAATGCTCCAAAAACCAAACCCATACCCCAATTTATCCAACCGGCCACAGCAGATACTAGAACTGTAATAACGTATGGAGCAGCAGGAGTTTTAGGTAATTGGGCCAGTTTTTTTATCCACCCACTGACTAATGATGCCTGTGCAATACACTGTCCAGTAACGAGAATTAAGACCATCTGCATGGAGAAGGCTAGAAAGCCCCAAAAACCATCAGCCCAATGAGTAATCATCTTAAACGGTGTTTCTTTAGCTATAAACAAACCCATCAGGAAAACAACAAAAGTAAGCACTAGTGCGAATATAAAGGCATCCGGAAGATAACGTTCAATACTGACATTTATTCTTCTTGATATCCGTCGTACAATATTATCCTTTGGTAATACAGCGGAACTAGACATTGCCCAACCTCCTTAATTATTTGTTAAGATACGATTTAGTTTATCTACTACCCTCCCTTCCGTAATGCAATTATTACCAAATCACATAATTTTTCTATAATCTTTTTAAAAATCTACCTTATTCAGGCCTTTTAGTCCTAATATCTTGCGCGCATCATCCGGTGTAGCGATTTCCAAGCTTAGTTCACTTGCAATATTCACTACTTTCTTTACCTGGTCTGCACTACTTTTCGCTAAAATGCCTTTACTAGCATAAAGACTGTCCTCTAGACCTACTCTGACATTCCCCCCCATGGCCAGGGCAGCAGCACAGATCTTAAGCTGGTGTCGACCTGCGGCAGCTACCGACCAGTTAAATTCACCTATAAGCTCTTTAGCGTAATTATGTAATATAACAAGGTTGGACACTGTGGCTGGCAGTCCACCCAATATGCCTAATACAAACTGGAGATAGACAGGCCTTTTCAGATACCCTTCATTCATAAGCTGTACGGCATTGTTAATCATCGCCACATCGTAAACTTCCAGTTCAGGCCGGGTGTCATATTCATTCATGGTAGAGAAAAAATATTTCATATTTTTAAAAGTATTACTGAAAACAAAATCCTCAGTAAATTCCAAGTATTTTTTCTCCCAGTCAAATTTGTAGTCAGTTATCTTCTCCGCCAACGGGTAAAGGGCAAAGTTAATTGAGCCCATATTAAAAGAAGCTAGCTCAGGACTGAATGTAGGGACGACCTTTATTCTTTCTTCCTTGGTCATCCCCAATCCGCCGCCAGTGGTTGTGCAAATAACTAAATCGCATTTTTCGCGAATAATTCTTAATATTTCCTTGTAATAATCCATATTAGAGGAAGGTTGCCCAGTCTTGGGATCCCTAGCATGTATATGCACTACCGCTGCACCAGCCTCATACGCTTTAATTGCATCGGCGGCTATCTCTTCGGGTGTTATGGGCAGGTAATCAGACATACTGGGAATGTGTATTGCACCTGTTACAGCCGCGGTCACAATGATTTTAGTCATTAATAACAACTCCTTTTTTAAAAAAATAAAGTGAAAACTTATCTCCCTTACTGATATTGAAGCTTATCGTATACAATTGCCCCCTCTTTTTTATAATTTGAAATATCAATATATTGTAAGGCTCTAATGTTGAGACATCGTTAATTAAAATATTGTGAAAATTGACACGTAGCACAACTAGATAATTGTTTCAAAACTGCATTTTGTATAAAAGCTTGTATGCTAGACATGAAGGTAAAATTAATGTCAAGTATAAATAAATTATTTGACATTAATAACTTATGTATATGATTAAATTTTATTACTACAGCATTCAATTATTGACTTGTTACATTCCTTTTGTTTCTACATCTAGTCCATTTTTTTTGCTCTAAGTAAAAAAATAAGGAGTAGTTTTGAAGTATTACACTCCAAAACTACTCCTTTGTTTACTCGTCGCTATATAGTTCAATGAAAGGATCTATTTATTCTTCCATCCCAATTTCCCTTAACTAAATAATCTATTTCTTCTCTTGATTGCTCATCAAGATTAGGTAAATCTAAAGCGGTTGTATAGTCTTTGATCGGGTTATCCACAATAAATAGTTCAATTAGGTTTATTAGTCCTCCTACTGTATTAATGTCAGTAATTTCATTCATTTTTAGATCTAGTCCTATTAATCTTTCTATTGTACTTACATTACTTATATCAAATTCCCTACCCTCTCAAACTCTAAAAACCCGAACGCGGGTCTCCAATTAGATCAATGCTGGTAATGAGCTGTCGGATTTATATTCCACTTTTCGCCATCAAAGCCAACATCTGTGCTCAATAAAGCTTCTAGTGGTATTCTTTCGCTAAGTCTCTGCGTACAAATTTTTCTCGCTCTTGGTATATTATTTTTTGTAACATACTCGTTAAGATATTTGACAATAGCATCTATTTCATTCATTTTAGTTTTATACATAGTTGTCTTTTCTTGTATATCAAGGCTTTCTCGTTTTCCATTCAAATCAACAACTGATATTTTTACATTTGATAATACTACTGGTCTTTCATTCTGGTTATATGGCGCACCACTCCAATAGGACTGAATTGCTCCGCCATGGGGATATAAATTTTTTTTTGTCACAAGCTAAAAAATTAGGTTTTACACTACATATCTATGACAAAATAAGTAGACCGCAATCTCGCTTTTATCAAGGGATTGCGGTCTTTTCTTAGAGAGTTTGGTGTAAAGTCAGGTTGTACTTCCCTATTTTTATATTGGCACGACTATTTCCACTCATAATACGTCTCCTTTTTCCATGAGTATACTATATCAATAGACGTACGATTTGTATATTAGCAAACATCAAAAACCTAAAAGAGAAAGCTACTTTATGTCACTATGCTCTCTCGCAAAGTTCAATTAATACACCAGTTGTTGCCTTTGGGTTAATAAAAGCTATCTTAGCTCCCCCCTCGAAGCATTGAGGAGTGTCGTTAATTAACCTTATTTCCTTTTCTTTAAGTTCTGTTAATGCTGATTCTATATTATCCACTCTTAACGATATGTGTTGTATTCCTTCACCATTTTTTTCAATATACTTCGCAATTGCTCCATCTGTAGTAATTGACTCCATTAATTCGAACCTACTGTCTCCACAAGATAAAAACCCAACTCTTACTTTTTGCTCTTCAAAAACCTCTATTCCATCTGCTTCTAGCCCTAATATCTTAGTATAAAACTCTAATGATTTTTTTAAGTTATTAACTGCAATACCAATGTGATCAATTTTTAATATCTTCATATTATTCCTCCGTTCCATGAAATATTCTTCTATTTTTAAAACGTTATAACTATGATTAAACCCTTATCACACAAGCATCGCCTTGAGCTAACCCACCACAAATAGCACATACTGCTTTGCCGCCACCCCGACGTTTTAATTCATTTGCGGCCGTCATCATCAGGCGTGCACCACTAGCAGTATTTGCGTGTCCCACTGATACTGCACCTCCATTGACATTAAGTTTGCTTTTTAATTCTTGATATTTATTTTCATCAAATTTATCTAGTGGATAAGAATTAATTTTTCTTATGGTGTCGCTATACTCTTCTTCCATAAAGCCCTTACAAGAAAGCAATTTACAAGTTACCAAGGGTACGCTAGCAAAAGCTTCATTTACCTCAATAATGTCTATTTCATCAAGGGTAATATTTGACCTGTTTAAACATTTCTTTATTGCTAACGCAGGTGCAACTGACAGTAGATTTGGTTGTACAGCTATACTCGTCATATCAAGTATTGAATATAGTAATTCAAATCCCATTTGTTCTGCTGTTAAGCTATCCATGAGTATTTGTGCAGCTGCACCGTCATTTAAGCCTGGTGCATTACCGGCTGTTATGGTGGGATTACCAAAAATAGGCTTTAATTTTTTTAAGTCTTCGTAAGTAATATTTGACCTATACTGTTCATCTATTTCTAACATTTTTAGCTCTTCATTTCTACCCACTTTTATTTTTATCCCAATTGGCTTCATTTCATTTTTAAAAAAGCCTTTGTTGTGTGCTTTTCCATACTTCAAGTGGCTGCTAAGAGCAAATTCATCTTGTTCTTCACGATTAACTCCATAACAAACTGCAACCTCACCACCATCGGAAGCTACAGGCGCGTAATCTTTATAACCTAAAGGTAACAATGGGTCTTCTAAACTGAACCCCCCAATGCGATTACCATTCCATCTTAAATCCCGAGCAAGAAAAGGAACTGTACTGAAACTAGTTGCCCCACCTGTAAGAACTATTCTTACTTCTCCTATACTTATCCTGCCCATTGCATAATACGCTGCTGACATTCCTGAAACACAAGCCTTGTCAAAAGTAATTGATGTCTTAGTAGCCGGAATACCTGCTTTTAGCATCGATTGTCTTGCAACTATAGGAGTAAAAGGGTCCTTACAGTTTGTTGTATCTCCACACCCCCACCAGACCTCATCAATGAGCTCGGGATCAATACCTATCTGTGATATTGACTCTCTCATAACAATTGAGCCAAGATCATATATATCTATATCTTTCATTAAACCACCGAATTTACCAAACGGTGTCCTCACAGCGCTCACCGCTACTATCTCTTTTCTGTTTGTTTCCATGGGCTTAATACCTCCAACTATTTGGTTTCTACTACAAAATTTCAATTAATAGTTTTGTAAAAAAACTCTTCTTCTAAGCTCTCTCTGAATTTCGGGTGTGCTATATTAATTAATGCCTTCGTTCTTCCCTTATCAGTTTTTCCCCATAAATCAGCAATACCATATTCAGTCACAATATAATGCACATCATATCTCGTGTCTGTCACACATGTACCAGGATCCAAACTACAAGTAATGCGAGATGTAGAACCTTGCTTTGCAGTTGAAGGAAGAGTAATTATTGATTTGCCACCTTTTGACATAGCAGCACCCCTTAGGAAATCAACCTGTCCTCCGACCCCACTAAATTGTTTACCATTTAGCATGTCAGCAACTACCTGGCCAAATAAATCAACTTGAATAGCTGAATTAATAGCACACATATTATTATTTTGTGCAATAACTCTCGGATCATTGACGTATTCTACGCGTCTGGTTTCAAAGGTAGGGTTATTATCTACATATTCATAAAATTCTTTTGTTCCTCCTAATAATGTGCATATTACCTTGTCAGGGTTTAGACTCTTTCTCTTATTAGTTATCACACCAGCCTCTATTGCTTTCATAATCCCATTCGAAGCTAATTCAGTATGTATTCCTATATCCTTATGATTTTTCAATAGGGAAAGTACTGTATCAGGGATTGCTCCAATTCCCATTTGTAAAGTATCACCATCATTAACTAATGAAGCAACATTTTCTGCAATATTTTTCTCAATATCTGAGGTTTCTTCTGATCCAGTAAGTTCATCCAGAGGTTCATTGCTTTCTACAAAGTAATCAATTTCCGATATATGTACTATTGAATCTCCATAGGTCCAAGGCATATTAGGGTTTACTTCTGCTATCACAATTTTTGCATTATCAATTAAACCTCTAGTATAATCAACACAAATACCCGTACTTACAAAACCTTTTTCATTTGGTGGAGTCACTTGAGTAAAGAATACATCAATTTTAACTTTTTCTCGAAAAGCTCTCTCCATCTCAAAGAAAAACATCGGAGTAAATTCTCCTCGGCCCTCCCATTGTGATTTTCTCGTGTGAGTATTATTGAAAAATGAATTATGTATGAATATCCCCTCATACTCCGGTTTGCAGTATTCTGCTAAACCCATACCGAAACCGTGAGTTATTTCCACATTACACAATTCACTAGCCCTTTTTAATAGTGCTTTTGGTAATAACCGTGGTTGAGCACAACCATGTCCATTTGCTAGTCTATCTCCGGACTTCACAACTTTTACTGCTTCATCAGCCGATATTGTTTTTTCTTTGAAATATTCTAACCATTTTCGCATCTTATAACACCCCTATGCATTTATTAAAAAAGATATTAATAGTAGGACTTATGCAATTTAGGGACTACTCTCAATCAACAGTATGCGAACCTGATTTACGGTCCAATTATATTGCAATTCTTTTGCTATTTCCCAAAAACTACATAAGTCCTTTTTCTAAAAATCTATAGATTAATAAGTTTAATTTTAAACATTCAACCTACATTAAAATTCCTGGCAGAACTAAAAGTCCTATCGAAGTAACAATCATCCATATTAAGCAAATGAATGCCATAAAACCCCATATATGCTTAATTTCTAGATTTACTAAAGCTAGTGCAGGTAACACAAATAAAGGATTTATTAGATTAGTCGCTTCGTCTCCAAGCATAAAGGCAGATACTATTAATCCATAATCAACATTCAAAGCCTGAGCTGCTTTCATTAATATTGGTCCTTGAATAACCCATTGTCCTCCTTGAGAAGGAACAAATATGTTCACCACAGCAGCTGAGATATATGACCAAAATGGCAAAGTTACAGGACTGGCAATTTCGATTAGTTTAGTAGCCATAATAGCAGACAGTCCCGAGCTTGCCATCATACCCATAATACCACCGTAAAAGGGATATTGTATGACTATCGGGGCTGCTGTAGTAATAGAATCTTGAATGGCTATCATAAACCTATCAGGCGTCTTATAAAGAAGCATCGCAAGAGCCATAAATGATAGTATAACAATATAAAAATCGAATATCGGCCCTTTTGTATAAAAATGGTAGATAAGATAACTTAACTCAGCCAATGTTACTAAGCCCAAAATTATCCTACTATTATTAAACCTATAAGCTAAACTCTTATCTTTTAATTCAGTTATTAATTCAGTTGCTGCAGCCTCATTTTTTCTATCTTCAACGTATTCAACGGCTTCTTCAGGAGAGGGATGCATTAGAGCGGAAATGATACAAGTAAGTACCACCAAAGACAATACTATTACTAAATTCACAGGGTTAAATGCAGTTTGACTTGCCGGAATAACACCCACAATACTCTCTAAAAAATGTCCTTTAGTTGCAACTGCAGTTACTGCAGATGTACTAGGACAGATAGGTTGAACAAGAATCATGGCCGAATAGCTTGTTGCTATCAATAATGGGAAATGACAACCTTTCACATTCTTTACTATTTGCATGGCAAAGATAGGTGCGAGAATAACGCCGAAAGCCCAGTTAACCCAACCTACCGCAGCAGTAAATATGAACAACATAGCTGTTGCTATAGCGGGAGATTTTGGTAACTTAGCTAGTTTCGACAACATTTTTTCGAATTGAGGTGCCCGAGCTGCAGCACTGGCAAATACCAGAACCAGAATTATCTGCAACGTAAATACCATAATACTCCACAAACCACCATACCAATACTTCACTAAATCAAACGGGCCAGCTCCGGTAAGAATTATACCTAATAAGAATACTATTAATGTAAGAACGATACAAAAGACAAAAGAAGATGGAATGAAACGGTCTGCTGCAAACTGAAACCTTTTTGCTAAACGCCACAACATATAAACAACCTCCTTAAAAACATTTTAATCACGGCCGTGATTTCATAATTACTTAGTGCAATTTATATGCCAATTTGGTATTTTACCTGAAGGTATTGGTATATCACCTTTTCTACGGTTTAACGACAATGTCGAAGTGTCATTATATCAACACTACGATAGAGACTTTATTGACACTTCCTGCAATATTAGTCTAATATGAATATAATTAACTTAATTTATTACGACAGGGGGGAAATGTTTTGCCTAATACTTCTCTAACTCAACAATCTATCAATCAAGAAATCCCTTTCTACAAAGAGCTAACTGTTTCATACTTATTATCAAAAGACTTTTGTGCTGAAATAATAAAAAACACTTGTTCCTTGTCAGATAATGAACTCCTTACTTTTCTAGAATGGTCTCTTTCTAACGAGTTGTTAATAAAATCATCCTCTAACCTTCTTTCCTGTAATTGCTCATTAGAGCACATTCAAAAAAATATTATATATGTTAATATTTTTGAATTATCCGCAGTATTAATAGAACAAATCTGCTTAAACTCCAATAAGGAGAACTCTTTGATTGAGATAACAATTTATAGGTTATCTGATTTAATTGGTCCAAAAGAAGTTATACTTATTCTTAAAAAATTAGCATTTAAGTATTATCAACAAAAAAAGATTACAAAATCTATAAGATATTTTTATTCTTGTTTAGCTTTCAGCAAAAGCTTTTCACTACATGAAGACTTTATACTTTTTGCCATTTATTTGAGCAAATTGGAATTATTAATAAGTCCAAATCATCTTAATACTATTAACCTTCAAATTGAAGCTTTGAAAATGGCTCAGTCAGCAAATAATACGAGAATGGAAGCACTCTTAAATCTTTACGCTGGACTTTCATACTTTTTCATGGGTAGTGAAAGTGAGGGTCTTACACTTATGGAGAAGGGATGGCAACAAATAAAAGAACTAAATGATTCATTTTTGAATACTGAATCAATTCCTGCCGTCGGTTGGTATCTTTACTTACAAGGGAAATTTAAAGAAGCAATAAAGCATTATGAAAAGTACATTTTAGGTATCAAAGAAAAAAGTAACCCCGATGTATCATTCATTTCTTATCCGCCAATTATATACAGCTATATTTTTTTAGGAGAATTTCACCAAGCAATAATTTTGACGATACTATTGAGGAAGCAAGCAATTAATGATGATAATTTCTCAATTGCTGCCACTATGAGATGTATAGAAGGAGGTATATATCTATACTTAAGAAATATTGAACATGGTGGCAATTTACTTTATAAAGCTTATGAAGAAACTAAACAAGAAAACAATGCATTTGGTCATTATTTCACATTATATAATTTAAGCCACTTACATTACCTACAAGATAATCTAAAAGCAGCCCGCGAAACGTTGATAATCGCTCGAGAATATGCTGATAAAATAGGGATTGGTAGAATGTATGCCTCTCCATTTGTACTTGATATTCTTTATAAAATTAAAAAGGATAAATTGCCACCCATAAACAATTTGGAATTAGATAACGAAATTACTATTAATAAAAATGGGTTCAATATACATTTAAAAGGTGTTAGTTACCGATATGAAGCCCTTGAAAAAATAGCTAAAGGATACGAGTATAACAAAATTATTGACCTTTTAATAAAAAGCAAGGGTCTATTGGAACAATCTGGTAATAGTATAGAGATTGCTAAAACAAATATAGAATTATCAAGAATATACTTAAAAATGAAGGATAAAAAAAACGCCCAATACTATGCTGTTCTTGCCTGGTATAACCTGGGTAGTTATGTTGACATTTATTTTCCGAATGAACTCATTAGCTTAGTTAACAATTTAGAGCCTCAAGTAAATTTAGCTTCTTCCCTCAAAACCTTATGGATGAAATATAGAAACATAACTAGTTTAGAAAAACTCGCAGCCATTCTTTTTGAACTTAATCGGATATTCGAAGTAGAAAGTGGTGCATATTTTACACTAAATAAATCTAATCTTGATCTGAGGATATCACAAAATATTTTAGATCAAAATAAATGTTCGGCAAAGAATCAAAAAATAATCAGTCTTATCAACTATACTATTGAACAGAAAAAGGTTATTACAATATTTAAATCCAGACGTTATACAGCTAAATACAACATTGATATCGATGACGAACCGCTATTTATTCTTTGTATACCTTTAATATCAAAAAATATAAGTATCGGCGCCTTCTATCATGAAAGTTATTATCGTAATACTGATTTAAATGATGATGATAAACAAGTTATTTACGAATTTGCTGAAAACTACGCTTCTCATCTCGATAGCATACTTTCATATGAAAGATTAGAAATTGAAACTGCTCGGCTATCAGAACAAAATAAGCATTTGCAAAATTCAAAGCAAAAGCATGAATTGGTTTTTCATGATACAGTTCTTAAAAACATCTATGAGAATTTGAAAATTGTCGCTAAAGCAAGTGTACCAGTACTGTTCACTGGCGAAACTGGTGTTGGCAAGGAGGTTTATGCTAATAAACTATACGAAATGAGTACAAACACAGGTCCTTTTATTAAAGTTAATTGCGGTGCAATACCTGTTTCTATCATGGAAAGCGAACTGTTTGGATATGAAAAAGGAGCCTTCACAGGTGCCAATCAAACCAAAAAAGGGTATTTTGAACTGGCCAATAATGGCACTTTACTTCTAGATGAAATAGGCGAACTGTCTATGCAATCCCAAGTAATACTTCTAAGGGTTTTACAAGAACATGAGATACAACGCGTTGGTGGGATAAGTCCAATAAAAGTGAATTTTAGATTAATCGCCGCTACGAACAAAGATTTATTAAAGGAAGTTGAATTAGGTAATTTCAGGAGGGACTTATACTATCGACTTAGTATTTTTCCAATACACATCCCTCCTTTAAGAGAAAGAAAAACCGATATCTTACCATTAGCTAATTACTTTATTAAAAAGTATTGTGAAGCTCTTTCAAAACCTATTCCCATTCTGGGACAAGATCAAATAGTAAAATTGTTAGATTATCCCTGGACTGGTAATGTACGTGAATTGGAAAATGTTATTCAAAGAGCTATAATACTTTGTAAAGATAGTCATTTAATAATACCAACTCTCGTTTCGCACTCTCACAATAACAAAGAGGAGCTATGCACATTAGAAGTAATGGAAAGAAAACATATTATTCAAGTATTAAAACATACCAATGGTAAAATCGGAGGACCTGATGGAGCTGCAAAAATCTTAGGATTAAAGAGAACTACCTTAATATCAAAAATGAAAAAATTAGGTTTATCATAAAAACAAAGGAGCGGGTTTGGAGTAATTACTCTCCAAACCCGCTCCTTTGTTTTACTCGTCGCTAATTTGCTTCTTTTTCATCGCAATGTTTAGACAGACCGCTAAGCCTCCCCAGAGCATTACCGCACCAATGAGGAACATGATTAATGCACTTGTGTTCATTTAATCTACCTCCTTATCAGTCTGCAGCATAGGAGAATAGTCACCCTTCATATTATAGAAAACTATTGCCAGTATAACGCAGGTAGCAATAACCCCCCAGCCCATTACTAATACGGCACTTACAGCATATCCACCATAAGGGGCCTTAATGTTCTCGATAATATTCTGTATAACCATGTAACCAAGAACTACCGGGGTAACAAACTTAATCATAAATATCCACCATTTACCGATAGTAAAGTCTGAGTACTTGTTGGCATGTTGGCGAAGCTCTTCGGTATTGAAAAACCATCCGATAAGAATAACTTCTACTACGCCTCCGATAACGATACCGAAGTTATTGATGAAGTAGTCCACGATGTCTAGGATATGAAGACCAGCCCCAGTTACAAAAACTAAGCTAACAATAAAGGCTGAGCCCATGCACAAGTTGAGCGCTTTCTGTCTGGTAATACCAAATTTGTCAATAATTCCGGTAGTAAAGGCTTCAATAATCGAGATAAATGATGTAAAACCTGCGAAAACCAGAGTTGTGAAGAAGATAGCTCCGACAAGCCCCTGTAGAGCGGGCATAGCACTAATAGCCTGTGGAAAAACAATAAAAGCTAAACCAACACCTGCTGAAGCAACTTCAGCTACAGGTACACCTTGAGCTTGAGCCATGTAACCCAATACACTAAATACACCGATAGCAGCGAAAAGTTCAAAACCATGGTTACTAAATGCTGTTATAAATGCACTGTTAACCAAGTCTGTTTTCTTTGGGAGGTAGCTAGAATAAGCCATCATTATAGCAAAGGCAATACTCAAGCTGAAGAATATCTGTCCATAGGCAGCTACCCATACCTTAGGATCTAATATTTTGTCCCATTGGGGTGTAAACAGATAATTAAATCCATCTATTGCACCGGGCAGCGTAATACCACGAACGACAATGACCGCCATAAGTGCAACTAAAGTAGGAATTAGTATACGGTTAGCTTTTTCGATACCTCGTTTAATTCCCTTGGACAATATAAAATATGCAATTGCCCATATAACTAAAAATGGGATTAAGATTCCTATCTGAACTCCACCTAAACTCCAAGGACCATCGCTTAAACCAATATAGTCAAAGAAGAAAGCTGCAGTGTCTGTACCCCATGCTTTGGTAGCGGCAAATCCAATATAACTGATAGCCCAAGACACTATAGCTACGTAATAAACAGTTATGAAAAATGCAACTGCCGACTGAAACCAACCCAGAAACTCCCATTTTTTATTCATTCTTCCTAGGGCTACAGGCGCCCCTCCTCTGAACTTATGTCCAATAGTGAACTCAAGAATCAAAATTGGAATACCAGCGGTAAGTATAGCAAAGAAATAAGGAAATATAAACGCTCCTCCACCATTAGATGCAGCCACATAAGGAAATCTCCATATGTTCCCTAAGCCAACTGCGGAGCCTATGGCAGCTAAAATAAAGCCCATCCTAGTGCCCCATTGATCACGAGCCATTTGGAATCACTCCTCCACTAATTTTTTATGTAGTTATAATACCAGTATTTTACCAGAACCAACATTTTATATAAATTTCCTATAGTCACCCCTCTCGTAAATTTTGCTATTGGAACTGATTGTATTCATTATACAACTTTTCTCAGTTGTAGTGTGAATAAAATTACCATAAAATGTGTTAATATTATGGCACACTAGACTACTCAGTTAGGTATTGAGTAAAATCTAGGGCATATCAATTAAGGGTTTTAGCATTTGAAGAATGCTGAAACCCTTGCTATCCTTAGTTTTGGTGCAAGAACCATATATATCAACAATTAACAGATATTTCACTCAAAACACTAAATTTCAAATAGAATAAGGCTATGAATTAAAAGATGTTTTTTAGAGAATGATTTGTTTGTTTGTTTGTTTGTTTGTTTGTTTGTTTGTTTGTTTGTTTGT
>PHAD01000185.1 GCA_002841595.1 Firmicutes bacterium HGW-Firmicutes-12 | reverse complement strand
ATAAGAATATTATCTCCTTCCGCATGTCCAAAGGCATCATTAATGAGCTTGAGCCCGTTGATATCTCCGATAATAACAGATAATGGCAATTCACTCTTTCTATCAAGTTCTTCGATTGTTTTCTCATAATACCTGCGATTATATATTCCTGTTAGATAATCATAATTAATTAAGTACAGAAGCTCTTCTTCTGTTTTTTGTTTTTCGGTAATATCTCTTGCGAAACAAAGGAAGCGGTTTTCATTTAGTTTTACAGCATCCATAGTCCACCATCGCGTCGAACCATTTTTGTGCTTATATTGTAATTTTCCTTTGCTCGAACCTTCTTCTTTTAATGTCCTAATATTATTCATACTGGCTTCCAAAGATTCTTCAGCGGTAATATCTCTAATCCCTATCAGCAAAAGTTCCTCTTTACTATAGCCAGTTATTAGACAAGCCGCTTTATTAACCTCCAGATACTCTCCGTTTTCGTCGGTAATAAAAACCCCATCAGGTGCATTTTCTATATAACTGCTATATTTCCTTTTACTTTCCTCTAAGGCTTTCTCCGTCTGCTTGCGTTTGGTGATGTCTCGAGTCACACCCTGGAGACCAATGGCATTTCCGTTCTTATCCCGTATAAACGATACATGCATAGAAACCCAAATTAGGGTCCCATCTGCACGATAGTGTTCGGCTTCAATAATTCGAGTCCTCTTTTTATCATTTCGGGGTTTTTTTTCTTTTTCTAATTCTTCGTATAAGATCATTCTGATTTTATTGAGGAAATACGGAGGAAACCTTTCCTCAATCGTTCGACTAAGATGGTCCTGAACCAGTTCGCCTAATAATCTCTCAGCCGACGGACTAATATAGGTTGTTTTCAAATTGAGGTCCGCTGTCCAGACAACATCCGAAATATTCTCTGTTATTTGACGGTACTTTCGTTCGCTCTCTAATAACTTTTCATGCATCACATTTTTTTCGGTCACATCATCATAAATAGCCACTATTTCTCCTGAGGACAATCTAAAAACTCTATTTTCATACCAATTATTGAAATTTTGATCTATGTAAACCATAGATGGAAAATACATGGACTTTCCCGTCTTCCAAACCTCTTGAAAAACAGGTATTAAACCATACTTATCAATATTAGGACGTAAATCATATAGACTTTTTCCCACTACTTCTGATTTTTCTTTGCCCTCAATTAAAAGACTAGCTTTATTAAAGTCCTGAATTATATAATCTTTTCCATATTCTCCATCATTTATTACTCGGTATATGGCAGCCCCACTGGACATGTTTTCAAAAAGAGAGCAGAACCGTAAAGTGTTCTCTCTGATAGTGTTCTCTTTTTGCTGACGTTCGGTAATATCTTGAATCGTCCCCGTTGTTCGAATACACTTGCCATTTTCGTCTAATCCCGGTTCAAGCCGTACGCTGACTATGCGTTCTTCGCCATTTTTTTTAATTACTCGACAAATATAATCCACAGGTCTTTTTTCTGACACAGCCTGTTCACTGAGCTTGACCACATATGCCCTGTCATCTGGATGAATACATTGAATAATTGTATCAGACGCTACAGAGTTCTCCACGCCTTTTATACCGCATATGTTCAGACCCTCATCCGTGCAGGTAAATCTATTCCTAACCACATCGAATTCAAAACTACCTATTTGAGCCAATCTCTGGGCCTCAAGCAGAAACCTTTCACTTTTTTGCCTAGCTTCATTCTCTTTTTGTAACTCTTCTAGTAGTTTCAAAGTCCTCAAATATGCATTTTCCAGTTCATGTGTCTTTCTTTTAATCAATCCGGCAAGTCGTTCTTTTTCATCACGCTTTTGTACGTTGGCAGCTCTGATTTTCAACATAGCACGTATCTGGGCAATGAGCTCACTTTCATCAAGGGGTTTTGCTAAGAAGGCTTCGGCTCCGCATTCCAAAGCTTGAATACGGTTGGCTTTATCTCCTTTAATTGCAGTTAGAAAAACCACAGGTATTTCGCTTAGCCGACTGTCGGCTTTAAGCCTCCGGCATATTTCATAGCCATCCATCCCCGGCATGACAATATCGAGAAGTATCACATCCGGATCTTCTGCAGCGGCCAGCTCAAGCCCCTTTTCCCCGGTTAATGCTGTAATAACTGAGACTTCAGGAAAAACCTCTTTTAGTAACGCTATAAGGGTGATAAGATTATCTCTGTTGTCATCAATGGTCAGTATTTTAATCTCTTTGTTTTCCATATAACACCTCACTGATCACTTGATAAAACTGTTTCTCAATAATAGGCTTGGCTATGAAAGCATCAAAGCCGTGCGATAAGATATTTTCACGATCATGGGTCATAGCACTAGCAGTAAGGGCGATGATCGGTATGTGTTGTAATTCGGGCAACTCTCTTATAGCTTTGAAAGCTTCTATCCCGTCTATCCCAGTAAGTGCAATATCCATCAAAACTAGCTTTGGCAAGTATTCCTTAGCCTTTTTAATACCTTCATTGCCATTTACTGCTTCTATTACAGTATAGTGACCGGCAAGCAAAGCCTTTACAGTAATCATGTTATCCGGATTATCTTCTACTACCAGCACCAGTGGTTTCCCTTCAATTGGTTGTGTCTTATGGTGTGCCTTCTTTGCTTCAAATTTCTCCGGAAACAGCATCTTGATAATCGCGTTTTGGAGTTCTATACGGTTAACATCACCTTTTTGAATAAGCTGATGAACATTGTTTTGCTTTAATATATTTAGCTCTTCTTTGTTAATATGCTTTGCGGTAAGTATCAGCACCGGGACATGGGCTGTATGTTCAGCATTACGCAGAATTTTGAGCAGTTCAAACCCGTCCATACCAGGCATCATCAAATCAAGCAGCATGGCATCAGGCATAACTTGATCAATAATCCCAAACGCTTCACTGGCATCGCGAGCAACCAACACCCGATACCCTATTCCTTCGACCAGATCCTTTATTTGGATAACTGCCGCTTCATTGTCCTCAACCAGTAAAATAGTTTTATCACACGAAATAGAAACAGGCTTTAGCAGTGGTTGCTTGCTCGTGTATTTGAACACGGTTTTTATTTCAGCTTCGATTATTCTGTTCTCAGCATCATAACTAATTGGCAGGATAATCGTAAATTCAGATCCCTCTTCCGGTGTGCTTTTTACTGAAATAGTACCTCCCAACATATTGGCATATTTTCTTGCGATGGCTAAACCTAATCCTGTACCGCCGAATCTCCTAGATGTACTGCCATCAGCTTGCCTGAACTCATCAAAAATGTATGGAAGTTCTTCGGCA
>PHAD01000184.1 GCA_002841595.1 Firmicutes bacterium HGW-Firmicutes-12 | reverse complement strand
GTGAACATAAGGCGCATCAAACCAAGTATAAGCAGCAAATATTGAGCGCAAAGACAGTATTGGAATACATTGATATCATTCCCCTTATTAAAGCGGAAATGGATTTGTATTTTTACGAACATCCAAAACTTGAACGTGAAATCCAACAACACATACTGCGCGAAAATAACCGAACTTCTCTTGCAGGAGACACCGACTATTATATTGCGGATATTGAATATGCAAACATGCAAAACGGCAGCAGGTTTGATATGCTGGCCGTGAAATGGCGTTCTACCTCACCCTCACGTAAAAACAGTTCAGGTCTCGCATTGTCTTTTATTGAAGTAAAATACGGTGATAATGCACTTATGGGAGTTGCCGGACTGAAAAAGCATTTTGAGGATATGGAATCCTTTTTAGCTAGTCATCCTGCTTCGTATATTTGCGCTGAAACGCAGAAAATGTTTAATCAGAAAGTCGAGCTGGGCATTATAAATGGTTTGAGTGAATCAACAAAAATCAGTATTGAACATGACCGAAAGACTGAGTTTATTTTGCTTATTGCAAACCACAAGCCCGCAAGCTCTGTTTTTATACGCGAATTGGATATTATCATGAAAACCGATATATATAAAAGGCTTTGTGAGATGACCGATATCAGGATTGCCTCTTCCAGCCTGATGGGATATGGACTGTATGAGAAAACCATGCTTTCACCAGAGGATTACATCTATGAAAATTAAAATTCATCGTGGTCAAGATCAGATTGGTGGCAGTATCGTTGAGATTTCGACGAAAGCTACAAAGATATTGATTGACTTCGGTGAGGAATTGTCTCCTCATCAGGAAATTGATACTACATTGATTTTGCAGAACTGTGATGCAGTCTTTTTTACTCACTATCACGGTGACCATATTGGGTTATATAAAAGCATCCCCCCGGATATTCCCATATATCTTGGAGGGACGGCAAAACAAATATTCACTGAGCTTGTTTCCCGGACAGACAGGGAAAGTTTACCTCTTGTAGGGCGTTTTTCAGAACTTGCGCCACTTAGGATAATTAAGATTGGAGACATGCAAATAACGCCCTTACTTGTGGATCATTCAGCTTATGATGCCTATATGTTCTTAGTCGAAGCCGAAGGAAAAACAATTCTACATACCGGCGATTTTCGCGGTCATGGGTATCGAAGCCGTGGACTAATGCCAACACTGAGAAAATATGTTGGAAAGGTCGATGTCCTTATAACTGAGGGTACCTATCTTTCTCGAACTGACAACGAGGTGTTAAGTGAACGGCAGCTTCAATTGAAAGCCACAGAATTAATGCGCAAGAAAAAGTATGTATTTGTAGTTTGCTCATCTACTAATATTGAGCGGATTGCAACATTTTATCACGCAAATCCATACGGTCGTTATTTTATTTGTGATAGCTACCAAAAAAATATTTTGACCATTGCTACTAAGGCTTCGGCAGGAAAATCAAGCTTATATGATTTCAAAAAAACTGTTGTATATGGTGAAAATCTTGAGGAACGGTTTTTTAACCGCGGTTTTTGTATGCTAATACGCAGCAGAGATGACCACAGATTAATTATTGACAAATATCCCCCAGAAGAACGATTGGTTATTTATACCATGTGGAGAGGATATCTTGCTGGAGAAAACCAAAACGAGAATATGATACGCTTCCTTAGTGGAGTAGATTATAGATACTTGCACACCAGCGGACACGCTGATGCCCAAACAATTGAGTCAATGATCAACCAAGTGCAGCCCGATGTCATTATGCCAATTCATACCGAAAACGCCAAATGGTTTCATGAAAAATATCCAAAAAGAGCATTGAGCACTATTGAGCTTAATACTTAATTATGTAAAACATAAACATCAAAAATGCGTTTCATTGTTAAATTCGCAAAATTTACAAAGACTGTTATAGAGTAAAATAGGATGAATGTCTGATAGGAGGGGTAGGAAATGGCAATTGTACAAGACGCTTATGATTTAACAGATGATATTTTGACGAAAATCCTCACAGGAGAATACAGAAGAATCGGAAGCGTTATCCGTTATGCAACAGGGCCAAACAACGGACAAATTGTCAAGCACCTTAACCCAGTTCGTATGGAAGTTGCTCAACAGACTCAGGGTTTGGGCGCTAAAGCAATTCAGTTCGCAAAAGCCAATAAAAAGACACTTATTATTGTAGGAATAAGCACTGGTTTGGCCGCTGCAGGAGTTGGAATATACTATACAATAAAGAATCACGAACCAGAAGTTGTAACGAAATTTAGAGCATCATTAAAGACCTATATAAACGGAATCCGCAAAGGTAATCTTAATGTAGATTTGATAAATGGCTTGATGACTTGCTTAGAAAATGTGAAGAAGCACAAAAATTATAAGAAAATCAGTATTCAACTTTCAACCGAGGAATTAGATTTTCTTGTAAGTCGAATTTTTGAATATACAGAAAAACTGGCTAAAGACAATTCTTTCGAGCTTACGGAAGATGAACTTAATGCGCAAATATCAGATGGCACAATTCTTAATCTGCAACGATATCTCAAGGCTCAGAAGAGAATTTTTGAAACAGCGGCATAAAGACAAAAAGATAGCAAATCACCCACTATGGACTTAATAATCCTTCAAGGAGACTTACTCTCTTATTCGTTAATATCGATGCTGATACCAGACTTGAATTCCACGGTTAATTTTCCTCGTAGATGGTGACCTTTTCAATCAGCCGCCGGAACAGTTTTTCGTCGTATTCGGTAATGGCGGTGGGCTGTTCCTGCAGGAATGCGCCCATATCGACAATATGTTTGTGTAATTCATCCCGGCTTGCATTTTCTACCTGGTGATTACGTCAACCTTAATTTCTATCCGTGTCCATTCAAAATATTAATGAAATGCACATTATCCATATTAGACTAATATCAAATGTGGCAGTATTTGTATCGATTATAGGAGCATTGTTTTATGGCTGCCTATTATGCCTGGAAGAACAGAAAAATGTAATTACACAGTTAAATAAAACTATGAGCAAAATGTCCCTGATTTCCCCGAAGATATTTAAAAAGCATTTGCCCAAGTTCTACTAAAAAATCAAAGTCTGGCTGAATTCAGATCGGACTTATACGGTGCGCTTCGGGCTCGGAATGCTAATGAGTTTTTATCTCGATGACGATTTCCAGCCGGAGATGTTTGAGCTTGTGGCGTGTATCCGGTCGAAAGAATACTATGTAAACATGATGATCGCCTGGTATTTCGCAACGGCATTGGCCAAGCAGTACGAAGCGGCTTTGC
>PHAD01000183.1 GCA_002841595.1 Firmicutes bacterium HGW-Firmicutes-12 | reverse complement strand
GTGCACCATAGCGGCGATTCCTCAATTGGAATTCATATATTGCGCGCCTATAATTCTGCTCTGTAAAATCTGGCCAATAGACATTGTCAAACCACAACTCGCTATAAGCCGACTGCCAAAGCAGGAAGTTACTCAATCTCAGTTCTCCTGATGGCCTAATGATTAGATCGGGATCAGGAATTCCCGCAGAATATAAGTATGCTGATATAAGGCTTTCATCAATTGCTTCAATTGTTATTCTATTTTCTTGGAGGTCACGAGTAATAGCTTTTATGGCATCTACTATTTCACTTCGTCCACCGTAGTTTAAGGCAATCTGTAACTGTAGTTTTGTATTGTTTTTAGTCTCTGCAACCGCTCTTTCAATTTGCCTTCGCGTCTCATTAGGCAACTTGTCTTTATCACCAAGCAGATTTACTCTGACTCCGTTTTTGTTTAGTTTATCTAATTCCTTTTCTACGTACTCAATTAGAAGACCCATCAGGGCATTCACTTCATCCAAGGGTCTTTTCCAATTCTCCGTCGAGAAAGCATATACCGTTAGATAGGGTATTCCTATTCTAGTACTTTCTCGCACAATTCTGCTTAGCCTTTCTGTTCCAGCCCTGTGTCCAGCGGCCCTTGGTAAACCTCTTTTCTTAGCCCATCTACCATTTCCATCCATGATTATTGCTATATGCTTAGGTAAGGGACGAACATACAGCTCTTCTAGATCAATAAAAGTGGGTACGTCCTTGTTCTTTTTAAATATATTCATAAAATATTGACGCATCCTAAACTATGTCCTCCTATACAGTAAACCCCCTTTTAGAGGGGGTTATCTTTACTGGAATTCCCTTAAATGTATTGAGGCGTTTGGAAAAACCCGACAAGAACCTCTACTTCATCTTTTTTTCTAATGATTCTAATCACTCTTTCTTCAACCTCGACCTTATCTCTCCCGTTACGTGTATAGTTAATATAAACGCTACATCCTCTTTTTCTAAGATAGGAAATTACTTCCTGAGGTCCCTTCCCAGATAAAAGCAACGCTTCTGCTTCATCAAATTGTCTATCCATTTTATATTTCCATTATTTCCTTTTCTTTGGCTTCAAAAACGTGATCAACTTCCTTAATATATTGGTCCGTTAGCTTTTGGATATCATCCTGTCCTTTTTTTGTTTCGTCTTCAGTTATAATTTTACCTTTTTCCATGCTTTTGAATTTATCGTTACTATCACGTCTTATATTCCTTATACTAACTCGGCAATCTTCCGCCTTTTTCTTAATAGTCTTTACGAGCTCAAGTCTTCTTTCCTGGTTCAGCTGGGGGATCGCAATTCTTATGATCACTCCATCACTGCTTGGATTTAAGCCTAAGTCTGACTTCATAATAGCCTTTTCAATAACAGGAATGAGAGTTTTGTCCCATGGCTGTATCATTAGCATTCTTGGTTCCGGCGCAGATATATTGGCTAGCTGATTTACAGGGGTAGCAGTTCCATAATAATCCGCCATTAACTTATCTAGAATTGAAGGGTTGGCCCTGCCTGCTCGTAAGGTTGCTAATTCCTTACGTAAAATTTCTATAGATTTTTTCATTTTTTCTTCTGATTCTTTAATTAGTTCCTTTAGCATTTTGAATTTTCCCTCCCTACATAAGTACCAATTTTTTCTCCCATAATTACTTTCTTAATATTACCTTCTTGCAATATACTGAAAATAATGAGCTCGATTTCATTGTCCATACAAAGTGATGTAGCAGTTGAATCCATTACGCCAAGTCCTTTGTTTAATACATCTATGTATGACAGTTCTTTGAATTTTATTGCTGCTGGATTTTTCACCGGATCCGAATCATAAATTCCCTCAACCTTTTTGGCCATCAGTATAACTTCAGCTTCAATTTCAGCAGCTCTTAGTGCTGCCGTAGTATCTGTAGAAAAATATGGGTTGCCTGTTCCTGCGGCGAAGATCACGACTCTGCCCTTTTCTAGATGTCTGATAGCCCTGCGACGAATATAAGGTTCCGCAACTTGTCGCATTTCAATTGCTGACAGGACACGTGTCGCAACCCCTCTGCTTTCGAGTGCATCCTGTAACGCTAAGGCATTTATAACAGTAGCTAACATCCCCATATAATCTGCGGTAGCTCGATCCATGCCTCTTTCACTACCGGATACTCCGCGCCATATGTTTCCTCCACCTACAACAACCGCTGTTTCGATACCCATTTCTACAATTTCTTTAATTTGTTTGGCGATTGAATCGAGAATCCTTTGTTCAAGTCCAAAACCCAATTCTCCGGCTAAGGCTTCTCCACTCAATTTTATTACAACTCTCTTATATTTACTCGACATAAAGAAGAGTTCCTCCAATCTGTCTTTTCTACACTAATTATGGAAAACCCTTTTTTCATATCATATCACGGCTAAAAAAAGGAATAATCTTTAGAGTATATCTTTAAAAGAGAGAACACACGGTGTTCTCTCTTCTTTTCAACCTTTAATTTGAGCCATAACCTCTTCTGCAAAGTTATCCTGCTTCTTCTCTAGACCTTCTCCCATTTCATAACGGACAAAACGTCTAATTTGAATATTTTCACCAATTTTATTTATTTTATCACTTATTAAGCGACTAATTGTTATATCCTGATCCCGAATATAAGGTTGCTCTAATAAGCACAGATCCTTATAGAATTTTTCTATTCTACCTTCTACCATTTTATCAATAATTTTTTCGGGTTTACCTTCATTTAAAGCCTGCTGTTTAAGAATTTCCTTTTCTTTATTGATGATTTCAGTCGGAACTTCCTCTTTTGTTACAAATTCAGGCTTAGCAGCAGCAATTTGCATAGCAATTTCTCTAACTAATTCTCTAAACTCAGGCGTCTTAGCGACAAAATCAGTCTCGCAATTAACCTCAACAAGAACTCCTATTCTTCCCGCACCATGTATGTATGACTCGACGATACCTTCTGCTGCAATACGGCCAGCCTTTTTAGCAGCAGCGGCCAAACCTTTTTCTCTGAGGTATTCAACTGCCTTTTCCATATCTGCGTTGTTTTCCACTAGTGCATTTTTACAATCCATCATACCAGCTCCGGTACGTTCCCTGAGTTCTTTTACCATTTGGGCTGTTACCATTATGGATACACCTCCAATATTATTACAATACTATTATGCCATTTTATAGCTAAAAAAATTGCAAAAGCAGGGGTGGGGAACCATAATCCCCCAAGTCCCCCGCTTCTTGTGTCATGTTCATTCTTCACGACATTTGACCTACAAAAGCTTTTGCGATAGTAATAACCCGCTATTATTAGCTGTTTTATGCTTTATTTTG
>PHAD01000182.1 GCA_002841595.1 Firmicutes bacterium HGW-Firmicutes-12 | reverse complement strand
AAAAATCATAATAATAACTATTCCCCATAGTCCGGCCTTTGTACTCTTAACAATAGAATCTGCTCCTAAAGTAGGTCCAAGAGTTCTTTTTTCTATTATCTCTACCGGTACAGGAAGAGCTCCTGAACGTAAAAGCACCGCCGTATTATGAGCTTCTTTTAGATCAACAAAACCTGTAATACGAGCACCTTCACCAGTAGTAATCGGCTCCATGACGTATGGAGCTGTCAGGACGTCTTCATCCAGTACTATCGCAATTATGCGCCGCTCATCTCTTTGGTTGTTTACTTCCGGATACTGACTAACCAACTGAGTTGTTATATCAGCAAACTTTTTAGTTCCTTCGTCATTCAAAGATAGACCTATAAATACCTCGCCGGTCTGAGCATCTTTTCCTTCTTGCGCATCTTTTACGTCTTTTCCAGTTAGTACCGTCATTCCCTCAGCAGTCACAAACTCCAACTGAGCTGTTTTACCAATCATATTAATCGCTGTTTCCGGATCTTTAACCCCTGGAAGTTCAATCAATATTCTATCGGTACCTTCTTGCTGAATGATAGGTTCAGTTACACCCAACTTATCCACCCTGTTACGCATTATCGCTATAACTTGGCTTATCTCCAGGTCTGTTACCTCCCCTTGAGCTTGCAACCTAACTTGTACCCCACCTTTTAAATCAAGGCCTAAATTAATACTCTCTTTAAGTGGATTTACTGCCAGCACTGCTCCTACTATTACTATAATGGTCACTAAAAGCAATGCAACTATTTTACCCCACTTCATCTGCTTCTCCTCCTTAGGGTAGTAATACTATTCTAAATTCATCACACTTGATTAATTATAGTATCGAGTGTTAAGCTTGTCAAATCCATTATACGTAACTCATAAGAGTTTGGCATTATTAATAATTATAGAAAAATGGGCATTCAAAAAGTCAGCTGCTTTACGACACATCAGCATTCTCTTTAAAAATATCTCAAAATACTCAATAACCGGTACTATCGTTGTCTCAATAGTAAGTTGTAAGGTTACTATTCTATTTAAACCATCAATAACTAATTCAGAATTTACAACAGCATAATTAACTCTATCATGAATGTCAAATTTTGCATAATCCATATTGCGAACACGCGAACGGTGCACATCAGACTTATCTGCTAAAACCAAGGCTGCTGTAATAACGTTGCCTATTTCTCCCACTTCTTCATCATGATTACCAATAGCCCCCACAATTAATGCTATCTCCTCGCAATTCATACCTAATCGCTTTAATTGAAAATAAGCAAGTAAAGCACCATTATAATTATGGTTGTTTCTGCTGATAACATTGCCAATATCGTGTAGATATCCAGCAATGGCAGCCAATTCACATAAATGAGCTGGATATTTTAAATGTTCCAAGATTTCTCTGGCCTTCTGCGACACAATTTCCAGATGGCGAAAGCTGTGATCGGTGTAACCTAAAACCCCTAAGTGCAAGTTAGCCATCTCAATATAACAATTCACTTCAGTATCCTTTTTAATATCTTCTAGTCTAAGCATAGTAATCACCTATAATAATTGCCTTTTTCTTTTGATAGAATGTTCCATTTGTACATTTTTTATCCTGTTTTCGTTAATATACATTTATTACTAGAAGTGATATAGCGAGACTAATTCAGATGGAGTCTTTATTTCTCCATCGGAATTTAGCGAGACTTATTTCGAGGATTGACACTCTCCCTCTTACTATCTTTAATGAGGGAGTCATGTGGAAACCGAAGATAAATGTTTTAATACACAAAGAAAAAAGACGTACTAAACTATTGATAGTTAAGTACGTCTCTTTCTTTTATATATTGATCAAAAATAGCAATATCTACTAAAGTTTGCCTTCATCTTCTGTGTTTTCGTCGAGCTGTTTAACTTCATCATCATCTTCTTCTTCTACCTCTTCGGTCTGAACAATGCCCACAGCCGTGCGCTGCATGGTAATTTTAACTTCAGGACTGATTTCTAAAACAACACTATCATCTGTAAGGGCGATTATCTTCCCATGAATACCACCTATTGTAACAATATTGTCACCTTTATTCAAACTTCCTAGAAGCTCCTGGCGCTGCTTCTTCTGTTTTTGTTGGGGTCTGATCATCATAAAATACATCAACGCAATTAATAATACCAACCACATTAGGCTATTCTGCATTCACTTACCTCCTTTTCTTATAACAAAGCTTAAATGATATTATAACTCATTTTTGGTGTAATTACTATAAAATTCCTCTCTAAAATCTATTAATGTATCCTCCTGGATTGCCTTTCTAATATCCTTCATCATATTTATAAGATAATACAAGTTATGGATAGTAGTTAACCGCAAGCCCAAAATTTCATTTACATTAAATAAATGCCTGATATAAGCTCGAGAAAAAGTCTGACAGGTATAACATTTGCATTGGGAATCAAGCGGTGTAAAATCATGCTTGTATTGAGCATTCCGAATGACAATCTTACCTTTTTTTGTAAATACTGTTCCATTACGAGCTATCCTTGTTGGTAAAACACAATCAAACATATCTATACCTCTAATTACACCCTCTATAAGATAATCCGGTGATCCTACCCCCATTAAATAACGAGGTTTGTCTTCAGGTAATAAGGGTACTGTTTCCTCAAGCATTTCATGCATGATTTCTTGTGGCTCTCCTACACTGAGCCCACCTATAGCATATCCCGGAAATCCCAAAGAAACCAAATCTTGAACACTTCTTTTGCGCAAATCCTTATAAAAGGCGCCTTGAACAATAGCAAATAACGCTTGGTCTTGGCGATTATGCGCTTGTAAGCATCTTTCGGCCCAGCGAGAAGTTCTTTCCATAGCTTCTTTTGCATACTCATAGGTCACAGGATAAGGCACACATTCGTCAAAAACCATAGCAATATCAGGTCCTAAGGCCATTTCTATCTCCATAACTTTTTCTGGAGTGAACATATGTAAAGAACCATCTATATGGGATCGAAATTCCACCCCATCCTCCTTAACCTTACGCAAATCACCCAAACTAAATACTTGAAACCCGCCACTATCAGTTAAAATAGGTCCTGGCCAAGCCATAAAGGTATGTAAGCCGCCTGCCTCCCTAATTAAATCATGTCCTGGACGCAAGTACAAATGATAGGTATTGCTCAAAATTATACTTGCCCCAATCTCCTCTAATTCTCGCGGTGACATAGCTTTAACGGTTGCTTGAGTTCCCACGGGCATAAATACCGGGGTATCTACAATACCATGGGGAGTATGTAGTTTACCTAAGCGTCCTAAGGTTTCTTTGCTCTTTTTTATTACCTTAAAGGTTACGGCAG